>JARBAV010000317.1 GCA_029237515.1 Nitrososphaerales archaeon | reverse complement strand
GATTCAATGCAAACCATGGTTTTATACCATTGAGTTTGGAAAACACTACTGCATCATTTGCTATATCAGTCGCAAGTTTGTCCAGATTGCCATATTCCTTTGACAAGTCGGATTCTTTCAAAGGCTGCGATGCAGTCTTTCTCGCTTTCTTATCCAAAAGATCCTTCACTGTTTCATGGTCTACGCGACACCATGCAACAAGCTGCCTTATTCTATTTAGCATACCCGAATACTCAGTACTCTCTGGCACTATCGTTGCTCTAAATTTCTTTGCAAGATTAAGACTCTCTAAGGTAGTATCGGCCCAATATGGAACATTAACAGTGCCGCGCATCCTAACAACCAAATAAGCCATTACTCTATTTGCACACCTCCTATCCTTTACTATAAGTGCTCCGCAAAGCGTCAAATATAGCCTTGGTAGTCGAAGACATTGTACTGGTTGATCCAAATGATTTCGTCCATGCGTCAGTTAATCCAGCTAATTTTAATAGACTGCGTATATTCTCGCCCGCGACAAGCCCAAGTCCTCTAGGCCCAGGAATAATTTCAATAGTTACACTACCACCTCTGCCTGTCACTTTGAAGGGAACTGAATGTGTTTGATTACAACGACATTCCCAACTTCCACAGCCGCGTTTCACCGGAATTACGTTCAAGAAGGCAGTATTAGTGGCTTTATCAATTGCAATTCGCATCTGAGATGCCTTACCCTTTCCTATTCCAAACCATCCTGCCTCGTTGCCTACTGCTACGACGGCATTGAATCTAGTCATCTCTCCTGCATCTGTCTGCTTTTGCACAATACCTACGTGCACAACTTGACTTCGAATGTCTGGAAGTAGACGCTTTATAATTTCTGATTCTTGTATCCTGAGTCCATTTTCGTAAACTTCGTCCATTGAATTTATCTTCCCACTTGCCACCAACAAGCCCAAGGATGTTCTAGGAATCCACTCAGAATGCTGCTGGTTTTGTTTACTCATTTCAAATTACTCCGACTCAACTCTTTTCCTCTGCAACTTTATCTAGTTTATTCGAAGAAATAATAGCATCCTTAACTTTTCGTACGTAGCTACTGTATTGAGTGGGATCGAAATCATTAGCGATTAACCTTGAAAAGTGACTGTTGTAGGCATCCTTGTTTTCATCTTGCAGAATTTTGGCGTATTCTGCAATGTGGGTTCCTACCAAGCGTTCCTCGGGAGGAAATGAAGAATCTGATGCAGGAATTCTCAACCCAGAATCAATTATACCCTTAAGACAGGCGGCTACTCTAGACGTAAATGGGTTCTTTCCTGTATACAGAACAGCATCGTCTACATTCTTATCCAATGACTTTTTGCCCAACAATAATCCTGTAAGGTAACATGCGGGCAGAGAATTCAGAGAACCATTCCAACCAAATCTAGTGAGTTCTCTGCTGTGTGACGAGGTTATAGTAATATCTCCCTTTGCCATCGGGTACGCGATCTGAGCCTGAACATTCTCGTCACTAACCGTGATAGTAACAAACCTTCTTCTTGACAGAAGGAGAGCAGCCCTCTTCCTGTAATTCGTTCGATCATTTCTAATCCTCTTGAGCGTAGCAATGTAACCCATTATATTTTCAATTTACACCCTTTCACGTAATTATTACCAACGAATGAAAAGCCTTTATAAACGTTTGAAAAGACTAGATTCGCCTGGAATTCCCTGCAGGCGCGTGAGTACTCAGCAGATCATCTTTTCTATGATGGCTTGATGATAGTCTCTTACAGATCAGAGAGGCAAAAGCGCCAGCACCTATACCGTTATCGATATTCATGACTGCCAGCCCAAATGTACACGTCTGCAACATTGATGTCAATGCTCCGATACCACCAGATCCCATGCCGTAGCCGATTGATGTGGGTACACCTATGACAGGAACATTTACCAAAGAAGATACAACTGACGGAAGAGCCCCCTCCATTCCAGCAACCACGACGACAGCTTCGACGTTTTTTTCCATCAAGCCCTTCAGAGCTGGAAGCAATCTGTGCATTCCTGCTATCCCTACATCATAATACGTATTACTGGCGCAACCCATAGCTTTACCCATCATTCTTGCCTCCTCAGCTATTGGAATATCCGATGTCCCAGCACAAATGATCCCAATCTGAGGAATACTCTGATTGAACTGGAGTTCGTGGACCGATACCAAAATGGTCGACCCACGCGCTGCTGTCTCAACTGTATAGCCTTCCAGTTTCAACTGAGCTGAGAGTCTTATAGAGACCTCCTTCGATGCCTTGCTAATGAGAGCTAAGCCTGTTTTCTCCAACGTCTTGAGGGTAATTTCATAGAGATCATTGTATCGTTTATCTAAGGCAAGAATAACCTCCGGACAACCCTTTCTTGTCTCCCTGTGTACGTCAAGACGTGCTATGTTCTCGCCTATGTATCCGATGTTCTCTATCGAAATTTCTCTTCGAATTTCGTTAATCCCAATCTCGCCATTTGAGTATTTCTTCAGCAAGTGGTCCAGATCCATTCGTAAGCAATGAACCTCTCGATGATAAAAGCATTACATGTGAAGCTCGGTAATTGCAGTTTTAACGCTTGCTACCCCTTTATCAAATAGCGCTTTCTCCGAACTGTCGAGCTTTAGTTCAACTATTTTCTCGATGCCCCTTTTACCAAGTACGGCAGGAACCCCAAGACAAACATTTGAAGCACCGTATTCTCCTTCCAATAGAGCAGACACGGGTATCAGATTTTTTCTATCTCTTACAATAGATTCAATCATAGCAGCGATCGCATTGCCCGGAGCGTGAATTGTTGCACCTTTTTGCGATATAACTTCTGCAGCGATCTTCCTTGTAGATTCCAAGGTGGTCATCACTTGCTCAGGTGACAAGAACGTGGTTAGCGGAATTCCCGATATCGAAGAAAATCTTGCAAGAGGCAGCATATTCTCGCCATGCTCTCCGATCACCATCGCGCTAATAGAACCTCTTGAAAATCCAGTGGTCTCGTGAATAGAGCTTTTGAACCTCGAAAGATCAAGCATGTTGCCCATTCCCATAACCCTTTTTTTGTCTGATCCAAGCATTTTTAGGGTCAAATAGGTCATCGGGTCAACAGGATTTGTGACTACGATCACAATAGCTCGACTCGCCTGCGATCGTATTTTGGTAGCAACATCTTTGATGATATTTGCGTTCGTAGTCAGCAGGTCCATTCGGGTCATTCCTGGCTTCCTTCCCACCCCAGCGACCAATACGATAATGTCAGAGCCTTTCAAATCCTCGTACTCGTTTGAACCTCTTACTTTACAATCGATGCCAAGTTCAGACAATTGATGATTGATATCTAAAGCCTCCCCTTGGGGAAGTCCCTTAACGATATCCAATAAAAGAACATCGCCCAACTTTCGAAGACAAGTGTTCAGTGCTGCAGAAGCTCCGACTTTGCCCGACCCGACAACGGTGATATTCATATAATGTTCAAAAATACGCCCCACGTCGCTTATAAAAGTCTTTTAATTCGATCTCCGATCATCGACATGACTACAAATTAAATATGTAATTGCCTTAATTATTTGAGGTAGTCATTGCCAGGGATTGCAGTCATCGATTCACAAATTTCAGGTATTTCGGGTGATATGTTTCTTTCATCACTAATTGATGCAGGGGCGGACAAGAAGCGAGTCCTTGACTCAATCTATGCTTGTGAAGAGTTCTTGGAAGGGGTCAGAATCATAGAGGCGAATTTTGAAAAGGTCACGTCTAAGGGGATCAATGCAACCCGATTCGTTCTTAAATCCAAAGATAGTAAGACTTGTAGAAAAGGGGGTGAGCTTATTTCTGCGGCATCTCGCTGCTGTAGACAACTAGATTTAAATCACCAAGCTAGGTCGTACGTACAGAATTCTATGCAGACTTTGGTTGAGGCCGAATCTAAAATTCACGGTCAAAGTATCAAGACTGTTCACCTCCACGAAACATCGAGTATCGACACACTGGTCGATTTAATAGGATCAGGGATAGCAGCCGAAAATCTTGATCTTTTCTCTTCGAATGTCTACTCTACACCTATTGCAACTGGGAGCGGACTCACACATTTTTCTCATGGAATTGTCCAGAACCCGACCAATGCGGTGTTGCAGATCTTTCTGGGCAGACCCTTTATTCTTACAGCTGGGTATTCTAATACTGAAACAACTACTCCAACGGGTGCCTCTCTACTTGTTAATCTTTGTGTTGGGAGTGTAAATAGATACCCAGATTTCCAACCAGAAAGAATCGGATTCGGCGCAGGCTCGAAAGATCTTGGACAAATTGCAAACGTGACGAGATTTGTAATGGGAAGTTCCCATTCATCATCTAAGTATGGAAATGATACCGTAACTGTGCTAGAAACACATGTTGACGATACCACAGGAGAGCACTTGGGAGCCTTAATTGAATATTTAAGTAAAAGCGGGATAAAGGACGTAACTGTTATACCTGGCCTAACAAAGAAGAACAGGCCGAACTATACAATAAAGATCATAACTGATTACAGCCGAGTAGATTCTACTTTAGATTTTCTCTTTACAGAGATTGGTACTTTGGGTGTGCGAATACAAGAAATGAACAGAATTGTATTAGATAGAGATGCAACAACCATGAAATGCAAAATATTAAACGACGAATTTATCGTGCGCGTTAAGGTTTCCAAAGATAATACCGGACAAATTGTAAATGCCAAACCGGAATTTGATGATATTAGGAAAATTTCGAAATCACTAAGAATACCTTTAAGAGTGGCCAATCAAATAGCTCTATCTGAGATACAAACTAGGTTTGGAAATAAATTCTATACGCGGGCTTGACAGGACAGGTCAAAAATACGATCAATTGCTCAGATGGTTCGACGCGATCAATGGCAAAGTAGTTGTTGCTCTTTCTGGCGGAGTAGATAGTGCTGTTGTCGCATTAGCTGCCCATATGCAATTAGGCCAGAAAGCTATGGCGGTAACAGCAAATTGTGCTACCACCTCGGAGGAGGAACTAAAGAGTGCTATGTTTGTAGCCACGGAACTTGGAATTAGACATGAAATAGTAGAGTACAATGTACTAATGAATCAAGATTTCACAAGAAATGATAGTGCTCGATGCTATCACTGTCGGAAGGACTTAGCATTGCATCTTGTTTCCAAAGGAAAAGAATTTGGAACCAAAAATATTGTCGATGGAACCCACGTAGATGATTTAGGAGATCATAGACCCGGGATTATAGCGTTGCAGGAGGCGGGTGTAAGACATCCTCTACTTGAAGTTGGCCTAAATAAGTCAGATGTTCGAAATATCGCACAACACTTCAAACTTTCTGTGTCTGACAAACCGGCAAATTCTTGTTTAGCCTCTAGAATCCCGCACGGGAATGAAATAACGCGTTCG
>JARBAV010000316.1 GCA_029237515.1 Nitrososphaerales archaeon | reverse complement strand
TAATAAGAATGTTTAACTTGTCTTCATTTCATAAATAATGTGATAATGCCTTTACTTTGCACAGAATCGTATAGCATCTACATAGAGTTAAATCCAGAAAGTGATTATACATTTTTTGAATGCTACGAAAATTCTGCAGCAAATGCAAGAAAGAACTTCCTGCCTCATCAAAGTATATGCTATGCAAGGATTGTCATCTAAGAATTTTGATTAATGAAGAAGAAATGCAATACTATTCACGTGTTTATTACTGATCGGCGACCATCAGACATGATTTGAATGAAAATAAGTAGTAAATAAAAGAACATTAAAAGTCTGAGATCGTAGACAAGATTGCTTAGCGCACGAGATAAGCCTGACGGCTAACAAACTAACGCAGTATATAAGAATTCATACTGCATATTGTAAGGAGAGAGGGAACATCTAGTAATTTAAAAAAGGCATAAAAGCTATATGATAGCCGTGAGCGCAGTAAGCGAGATAATGTCCAGTGAGGATACAGTAACGATCACTTCAGAATCTGGCAAGACAGCCAGAGACGTTGCAGAGATTATGGTTAAGAAAAAGATAAGTTCTGTGATAGTGATAGACAAGAAGACAAACCCGGTTGGCATTGTCACTCAAAAAGATTTAGTTAGACGTGTTTGCTTAAAAGACATATCAGCAAGTAGATTTACTGTAGAGGAAATAATGTCATCACCGTTGATCACCATCATGGCCTATGATTCGGTAGATACCGCTTCCAGGATCATGACACGGAATCAAATCAAGCATCTAGTCGTTCTAGAGGATGATAATAGAATATGTGGTTTGCTTAGTGTTACAGATATTACAAAACATTTGGCAAATATCCTGCTCAATGACTATAATAGGTACAGATCATTAAGATCTTTAATTGATATGACAAATACAAACACTACTTCAATTACGCATGACAAAAATGTGAAAAGTAACTAGTGGGATTACGACTTATGTTTAACTATAATAATACGCATTTTGAATTCTTGGCGGCTCATCAAATATACCGCAGTGTTGAATTCCAGAGGTAATTTATCACTATATGCAATATCATAAAGCTGCTTTTTTGGGATCACAGAGGTCGAGAGAAGCGCAGATGAAGTTATTCAACTATACTGGCTTTGCTATGCTCACTTATACGATCAAACAGACCGATAAAGGATTCGAACCGGTAGGTGAAGAAATGCTTGCAGGATCAATGACTAGAGGAAACGAGATGATGTTGTTCATCTGCGATAGCGATGGCTATGCGAAAGCCCAGTCCAAGCCATTGACCTTGGACGAAGGACGCAAGATTGCTCAACAGATGCTTCATGATGGCTTGGAGGAATACAAGGGAACTATAAAGACCGTTTCGTAGCTAGATAGAATCAGATGTGATTCCCCTAATCCAACCTAGTTAGCTATCTCGACTTTTATACTGATTAGTAGAAATATAGCCTTGTGAAAGAATCATCATAGCGGTTTAGACAAATGAAGCAGCATTATCTTATTTTTTACTCATCCTTTTATTAGAATTAGATGAGATAAGGTACAGAGTATTTTCTGTGTATCATATGCCAGCCTTTTCAGAAACTGTCTATCTCTATCTGTTTTGATCCATAAATGATAGTTTCCAGAGTGGCAATTGGGGTATTTTTATTAATGTACTCTAAGAGCTGTTCATCGCTATTGTCATCAGTAATTTTACAATATTTCTTGACATTTTGTAAAACTTCTTGTATCTCAATTGATCTAGGATTCGGGTTCGGTTTCGTGTGTTTATTCTCGTACGTTATACATTTAAGCCACATTGTTATATTTTTTTGACTAAAGTTCAACAGTATTTCGAGTATTTGTTGGCAAATAGCATCATTTTTTCGATTTGGCATTAAATAATGATTTACAATCTTTAGTACAATGAAACATCTCTGCTGTTAGAAGATTAATACATGGGAAATTTACGGTAAAAACTTGCTCAAACGCTATTAAGCTTAAGACGTAATAACTATCAACTTTCAGTATTATATCGCTAAGGGAAGTAAGAGTGGTGAATACGATAAAAAGAAATTCCTATATTAATAGACTCTCTGAGCTTCAATCAGCGTTGTACATACTTAGGTGTGTATCAGAGGGCAGGAACGAAGATCAGATAGTAGAGAGATTCATTGGAGATGGACAACTTGTCAAGACATGGTTAGCAGTTCTAGGTGATATTCGTTTAGTAGAACGAAATTTCGTAGATGAGCTTGTTATTACTAAAGAAGGCCGAAAGTACCTCGAGCGTTATAACCCGCACTGGTAGGCTGCTCTAACTTGATGGAGCTCCTCATTTAGCTGTGGAAGCTCGGGAATGCCAAGGTCAGCCAATCATGAAATACTAAAAAAATGAATAATTAAGTCAATTCACGAGATTTAAGGCCTCTAAACGGTTACACTTTGTGCTCGTATGCTAGTATTGTTAGGTATTGCACTTGTCTAGTTCCAAATTGCGGGTAATATTTATCTATTACAATGATTATTATTTGGTACCTGCCTCTGAAATGACATCGACTTCATCGTTTTCGTACACACTGCGGCAACGTAATGAGAAAGGTTTCAGCGGTTCCGTACGATATCAAAATGCAGCAATGACAGACTGCCATCAGATGAAGAAGAGAATAATGGTTGTTGACGATGAGGACGATGTGAACGTTACTTTGAGGATTGTACTTGAGGATCAATTTTCAGTAGATGTTTTTAATGATCCATTCGAAGCACTGGATAATTTCAAACCAGGTTTGTACGATCTTCTCTTGATTGATATCAGGATGCCAAAGATGAATGGGCTTGTGTTGTGCAACAAGCTTCAAAAGATCGATAGTAAGGTCAAAGTGTGTTTTATAACTGCTGGAGAGATGGTATTTGATTTTGCCTTGCGCAAATTTCCAGGTTGCACCATTCTCAAAAAGCCAATTGACAACTATGATCTTCTGAAAGAAGTTACAAGAATGGCAAATGCGTAAGGCTCAAAAAGAGTCAAAATATAATTGAAAGAATATTAATTACCCATTATTGCGAGACGTTGGTTTAGAAGATAATCTATTAAAGAACATTCCCTGATTATGAGGTACGCTCCATGAAGTTTATTGGCGAAATTACGGACCCAGTTCATAGATATATCGGTTTCAGTGCTGTGGAGCGAGATCTTATTGATACTTCGGTATTTCAGAGGTTGCGAAGGATTAGACAACTTGCCGGAGCTCACCTTGTCTATCCCAGTGCACAGCACTCCCGATTTGAACATTCGTTAGGGACGATGCATGTTGCTGGGTACGCTGGAGAGAGCCTTCTGAGGAAGGGTTTCATTGAAAACGAAGACAATATACAGCAATTGAGGTTAGCCGCTCTCCTGCATGATGTTGGCCATGGACCGTTTTCCCATCTTTTTGAAGAAGTCTTGGAGAGTAAGTACAGTATGACACATGAGGATATGGGGAAAAAAGTGATACTTGAAAGTGAAATTGGAGACGTTTTAAGCGAGCATGGGTTTATACCTGCAGAAATATGCAGGCTATCATTTGGCGAATCTAAATCAAGTTTCTTAAATGAGATAATTGCCGGCAGCTTATCCGCAGATATCATGGACTATTTGCCAAGGGATGGCCTATTTACTGGAGCAGAATACGGCAAGATTGACTACCATAGGCTAATAGCCTCCTTTGAAGTGGTAGCAACAGGACATTTGGCAATTAACAAATCTGCACTATATTCATTTGAATCAATGCTTATCTCTAGATACGAGATGTTCAAAGCAGTCTATTTCCACAAGACAGTTAGATCGGCTGAAGTAATGTTACTCCATTCGTTAGCACAAGCAGATAGTTATTTACAAATTACAAAGATTTCACTTGATAAATTCCTTAAACTAACCGATGAGATTACTCTTGATCAGATTTGTTCAATAGATAAGAATGAAAATGCAGCAAAGTTAGCCAGGGACTATCGAGATAGACGCTTATTGAAATGTGTCTATGAAAAATTTTTACATAAGCAAGACAGGTTGTACAACAAGATGAGCATCTCGACACTTGAAGAGTTAAGACTGCGCATATGCGATATTGCCGGAGTCGATGAGAATACTGTTTTTGTGGATGCATCCAGAGCACCTTCAATGCCACTTACTCCATCTAAAGAAGAAATTAATTCCATTATTCTAGTAGACAAGGAATGGGCATATGATACGCCTATCTCAGAAATTCCCGTCATCAGTTCAATCACAGGATTTTTAGATATGTTGCGGATATACACAACTGCTGAGAGCAGAAATGCAGTGACTTCTACTATCGATAAAGTGCTCGGAGACCCGAGTTGAAGGATCAACCAGGGTAAAAGTACAATGAATAAACTAGTCACGAAAAAAAGGGTAGTCATTAAACTTAGCGGCAGCATTTTTGGTAGTAATGCAAAGTCGAAATCCATTAAAAATTATGGAATGATGATAACTAAATTGAATAAACATGTGCAACCGGTAGTTATTGCAGGAGGAGGAAATATTGCTCGACATTATATCGATCTTGCACGGGAGCTTGGGAGTGACGAGGCGAGTCTGGATTTATTGGGCATAGAAGTTTCGAGACTTAACGCCAAGTTGCTGCTCCATTCAATACGCAGTTATGTTTATCCAAAGGTACCTACAAATCTCGAAGAAGTCTCGATTGCAGCTGAGACAGGAGAACCTGTGATTTTGGGAGGATTACATCCTGGTCAGAGCACTAATGCAACTTCTGCATTGGTTGCTGAAAAGGTTAAAGCTCGGATTTTTGTGAACGCGACAGATGTCAATGGTATTTATGATTCTGATCCAAATATCAACCGACATGCAAAAGTGTTCAAAAGAGTCACAGTTGATAAATGCATAGAGGTACTAGGCAAAAATAGTTCAATGGCAGGAAAGTACGATCTGATGGACATGGTTGCTTTAAAGATCATAGAACGCTCAAGAATCCCTACCGTGATAATACGAGCTAGCGTTACTAACATCGCCAACGTAATTGAATCTGATACTAAAATAGGTACTAGAATATTGGTTTAGAATGCGGTGACAAAACCTATTTAATATATTTAGCTAATATTGATGTTTATGCAAGAGGATTCATAATAATCCATCTATGCCATATCTTCATCAATGATATTTATGTTAGTCATCTCCTCAACAGAAAGCGTGACTCTATACCATTTATCATTTTTCTTAAACACAAATGAAGAGGATTTTTTGTTACTTCCTGATCCTAAACCTCCTACCCTCTCACTCAATCTAGATTGCAGTTTATCTACCTGATATTCAGCGATCATTAGGTTTCCGATGATGTTCTCTAATTCTAAGTCACGATCTCTTGCTATCCCTTCAGACATATTATTCACTTTTGGTATATAGGCCCTAAGCATTATTTATGATTTTAAACCAAAGTGATTTCAAATTAGGTTGGGTTTCCGGCAATATAAATAGGAAAATGAGCAAGATTTGGCAGTCTTGGATCTGTTATACCTGATCTCGAAAAGTATACGAATCCATAATATAATATCTATGATAGCTATTTTTGAATAACTACACGTTGAATGCTTAAGGTAGCAATAACAAGTAAGGAGACAAATAACTAGTAGAATCTTTTATGGGCTATTGTACAGATACCGTTCACTTCTAATTGTTGTTAGGGCTAAAGAACTTTTGAGTTTCGACAGTGGCATTACCTAATACTTCTGAGGTTTCATTTACCATTGTCCTTGCTGTTTCTGATGTCGCAACCTTTTCTGTAGCATTACCTACGAATTCTCCAGTCTCAGTTATGGCTCCTCTTATCGATTGTGATGCTTTCTCCTGTGGCGATTGGCCTTCTACTAGTTCTAAAGTTACACTTGATATTGTCAATATCACACCAAAAATCAACGTGATTCCAATGATTGTCAGTATCCTTCTCCCAATTCCCATCCTATTACTATACCTATAATTGGCATTCAACTTTATATCTTTTCATCTGTAAAAGAAAATCAGAGAAATATATTGTGTGTTCTTGATATGCTTCATTAATTGAGTATATTCTAACTGCCACTTCTGTATGTCTTCCTGTTCTTGTTTGAGTTTGAGTTTCAGTTTTGAGTTCCTCATCTCTTTCCTGCCCCTCTTCTTCCTCTACCACTTCTGCTTCCTTAATCGGATTGCCTATTGTCAACTTGCCTATATACAACATCCCTAATCTTTAAGTTTAGAATTTCGTGCGGTCTCGCTGATAAATCCCTTGAATTAGCATGATAACATCGGTCAACGTTTGTTAGGACATCATTTCAAAAATACTATGTCGTCTTCTAGGGTTCATAAATCGGTTAGTTTGTAAATAGAGGTTTCTTTCCTGCGCAATTGAGAAACATTAGTAATAGTTTCGAATCAGATTTAGTCCACATCCTTAACCCCGTATTCAGTTGTCATTATTTTTACGTACCTACGCAGATTTAGGATACTAGATGGAGATAGGATAGGATGAAAGGACGGTGGAGATTGGGACTCAGTAAACTACCCCTCCCTCCCATATTCATCGCATGATGAATTTCTTCAACATCATCCTCCAATAGAGGAACTTGTATTTGCCGCTAACTTCGATGTAGGAGTTGGAATATAGTGTGAAAGACCAGAATGAGATTCGAGCCATGAATAAAGATCTGCTAAAACATAAGGTTCAATTGGTCCATCTCCAGCGAACCACTGAGACGAAGGGTAGAAATTGTGCCCCAGATTGGGATATGTTATCAATGTATGGTCAGGATGATTTACGTCAGTTAGCCTTTGTTGCAAGAGAAACGCTTGTTGAACGGTAGTTTGACTATCGTTTTCTCCATTAAGCAGCAGGATACCTGTAGGGTTAGAGACGTTACCAATAATGCTCAAGTTAGGTATTAACATTTGATGAGATTTGTGCCACACAGGACATCCCACAATATTGTTGCATTTAGTATTTAATGCTGTCCTGTCCGAAATATTTAATGCTGTCACATTTTCATAAGATTTTATCAATTCAGGTCTAATTTGTTTCTGAATACTTACGTGATCAGTAGCACCAAATTTCTCAAATAGGCTGTCAGTTATAGCCTTGGTATTATTAGTTAATGCCGCATAGATTGGGACTATGAATTTGAACGGCAGAGGATCCTTTGCCATTTGTTGAATTGATACAAATCCAGTATGATTTTTATCCAATACTTGTGTAGCGTACAGTAAAGGCAGGTTTACTGCTTGGTAGTATAATATATCTTTATCCAAGTTCTGAGCTACTGGACCCATAAGGACAATGTTCTTCACATTGGTTGAATTATCAATTGCTACTCTTGGAGCAATAATTGTGCCTTCACTATGACCAACTATGCTTATCCTTTTAGGATCTACGTCAGGCTCTTGAATAAGAACATTCAAGGCTTTCTCTGCATCATGTATTAGATTATTGACTGTAATGTTTCCCCAAATATTTGTGTCAATGATAGTAGTAGCACTACTAGTATTGTTTACACCATTTGTACCTCTTTTATCATATTGAAGTACTGCAAAGCCTCTTTCTGATAGATACGGAGCTAACTCCGGCATCGGCCGACCTGGAGCAGCTCCCGAGATAAGTAAGACTCCAGGAAATGGTCCTTTTCCAACAGTAGGATAAGTTAGCGTAGCATTAGTCTTTAGTCCATTACCAAGATCAATAGTTAGATCTCTATTCTTTACAGTCTCTACATAGGGTTGAGCGTACACATCGGTAACCTTATGATGATCTAAAGTAGAATCACTGAGACTTGAAACCAACATAGCAAACAAAAATACTACTGCAATGATTGTTATTGATAGATACAAGACGTCACAATTTTTCCTGCGGTAATCCAAATTGAGTAGAGCCACAGTAATCCATGACTGGGTCTTCGTAATATAGTTAATTGTATTGTTGGCTGACTTTCTGTGAAGTGACTAAGTCTTCTGAATCCACATTAAATTGAGCCCCCAAGGGAGTGTCAACCATTTTTGATTTGATTATTTGGTCAAAGTTGTCTCTTTATCATGTTAGTTTGGCCAGTGTCACCCTTCCTTTTGAATTGGCGTTGGAGTTATTTACTTACTCCTTAATAATTCGGTTGTTGTTACTTAATAGACTGTTTAATTATCATAAAGATATTTGTCTCAAACTATGGAGTAACCATTGGTTGTCGATGGTACCGATTATTGCAATGGTTATTATAACCCCGATAAACGTTTTTTATTGTTCTATGTCAAACCATAATCTTACATGTCTAACAATATTTGTGCTGTTAATAGGTACTGTAGCAGCCGTTGCTCTATATTCTATATCTTTCGCAATGTCTGGTAATAATTTTACAATCCTTGCTCAACAAGATTTGGAGACAAAAAAATATCGTAACATGGTTATTGATTTAGGTGATGGAGTAAAGACTGGGGCTCAATTAACACTTCCAGCTGTGGGTAATGGACCATTTCCAGGCGTTCTTCTTATTCACGGCTCTGGAACGACTGATATGAACGAAACTGAAGCATCTTCCAAACCATTTTGGCAGATTTCAGAGTACCTTTCTGAAAGAGGGTTTGCTGTACTCAGGTACGATAAGAGAGGTATAGGCGAAGGTGGCACAATTATTAACACTAGTATTTGGGGGAATAATACAATCAACGATCTAATTGAAGATAGCAAAAAAGCATTGAATGTTCTCATGCAGCAACCTGAAGTTGATCCAAAAAGGATAAGTCTGGTCGGTCATAGTGAAGGTACAATCATTGCGCCGAGAGTTGCAATCGACAACTCGACAAATGTTAAGAATATTGTACTTATGGGTGTTGCCGCTCAGAATGCCCTAGATTTAGAGTATTTTCAAGATGTACTCGCGCCAGTAGAATACGCCCATCAAGTCGTAGATGAAAATCATACTGGATTGATATCAGTTCAGCAATTAGCGAAGGATATTACATTATTAAATTCATTATATAAGTTCGATTCTGGTTCATACATTTATGAGTTCTTATCTTCATACATACCCGGTAAGTATCCAACGCCAAGTGAAACGGAAGCTATATCCGGTGCCTTGGCAAAGGAATTTGGTACTAATGATTTTATAAGCATTGATGAACAACTTAAGCCTGAACTGACGAAGAGATACGAAAATCACACTTCTAATATGACTAGTTTGGAATGTAATCAATTAGAATGTGCTCGCTGGTTCCAATCATATGCTAATCTAATACCACCTCTAAGTGTGATTGGTAACGTCTCTAACTCTACGGGTATACTAATGCTTAATGGTGAAAATGATTCTCAGACTCCCGTTGAACAAGCCTTTCTCTTCCAACAAAGACTGACTGACGTTAAACATCCTGACCATACATTGATAACATATCCAGATCTAGGACATAACTTCTATCCTTCGCCCCAGACGTCGACTTCATTTGGACCCATCCCACAGTATGTTTTGGCAGATCTTTATTCAT
>JARBAV010000315.1 GCA_029237515.1 Nitrososphaerales archaeon | reverse complement strand
GCGACCGGTTTTACGATTTGAAGTGGCCCTTGTCGTGCTAATGAAATGAGTAAGGAGGTAGATAGCAATTCAGAGTTGACAATTAAATTGAATAATTTATTTTATATCTAGGTGGACGGTGTTCCTATGAGAACGAATCGACAAGAGCTTTCTCCCCTCATTAAGTATCATTTTTACGGTCTTTTGAAGCCTTGCAGCGGATTCTTTGTCTGCCATTACTATGCTATGTGAACTATCATCATCTAAAACTACGATCAACTCCTTCACGCTGATAGTGATAACATGTTTCAGCTTGTGATGTTCTCTGCTTGGGGATAGAATCCACATCAGTTTCTCAGCTTCGTACTCGTCATCACAATCGATCTGTGTGATCTCGGTATAGCTAATCAAAAGGGTTTTCCTCATAAAGGAACGAATCGACTTGATTCTTAGCTTGATCTCTACGCCTAGTAAACTCTGACATGAACAGCTTTGTCTGAGTGGTAAGATCGGATTTGCATTCTCCACACAATAAATTACCTGTTCTACATTTTAGAGATCTTTCAAACGAATCCTTACCATCGTCAAAGAAATGGCTCAAATACCAGTATACCGGACATGAATCTGGATCTCCTCCTAGCATTCTTTGTAATCCAACTGACGGTTGTCCGCCCGTGTACGCGCTTGAAATCTTGTTTTCAATCGTTTCTGGATCGTCGGTTGTAAAAATAGCACCGGTTGGTCTTGAAGACGACATCTTGCCATTCAATTCAAGGCTTGGTACAAACTTACTGTGGACTTGTGCCGGTTTATAGTATCCCATTTTCTCCGCGATGTCTCTGGTAATCCTCCAGTATGGATCTTGGTCAATTGCCGCAGGGATTAGTACGCGCGTAGGCCTCTTTTCTATCAAGGACGGCAAAAAGCAAGGGGCAGCTTGAATAGCAGGAAAACCTACCATTCCAATATTGGAAGAAGGCTTATATCCAAATACGGCCTTTGCAGTTGAGAAGGTTAACCTTTTTGCGATTTCCAAGTACAGAGGATATAAAGTTTGTATATTTTTTGTATCGATTATTATACGAGTCAGCTTGGGGTCAAATCCCATAGCTATAACGTCAAGAATATTGTCGTAAGTAAACTTCTCCACTTCTTGCTAGCTGAGGTGTTGACTGTAGAGAAATTTTTCGTCATCGGTAATCTGAAACAACAATCTGGATCCGAAAGTATCTTGAAGATACTTTGTGAAAAACCACGGCATCAAGTGACCCATATGAACATGACCAGAAGGGCCTCTGCCGGTGTAAAGGTAAAAATTTTCCCCGTTGCTATACGCATCTAGTACTAGGTCCAAGTCTCTGTGAGAAAAGAAGAAGCCACGTGATAAGAGAGGGTGGATAATTCCGGAAAACTTTTGCAATTTCTCGATAATTTCAGGACTGATTAACCGGGTGCCAAAATCCTTGACAATCTTATTGTAGTCAACAACTCCGGTGACCTGCCAGGGCGTGACACTATACCCCCTTTCTATTTTGCTTGTATCAGATACTGCTGATTCTTCGAATTCCTTATCACCTACATCCATTTAAATTACTTCACGACCATGATTTGATTAAACGTTTAAAAAGTGTTCTTCGCTCAGAAGATTAAAAACAAATTATGGCCTATAAAATAACTGCACTACATCCCATCGAGAAAAGGATTCTCTACCTTCTGGGTAAGAATGACTCCCTTACAATTGAGGTATTGTCGATGAAAAGCGACTTGAGCATTGACCAGGTGAGAAGAGGAGTGGAGCGGTTAAAATTTAAAAAGCTTGTTCTGATCACCCAAGATTCAATCGTCTTCTTCGAATTGGATGACCGTGGGAAATCTGCCCTACTCAAAGGACTACCTGAGAGACGGTTGGTTAGTGCCATTCAATTAGAACCTGCTAAAGGAATTGCATCAGTTGCAAAGTCTCAAGCGTTTGAAAAGGATGAACTGGGCGCAGCCATTCGAATTGCAAGAGATCAAAACCATTGGTTGCTTCAGGCTTCTGGTGATTCAAAGAGAGCAAATCTAAGTCCCAGTCATTCAATATTAGAACTTTCGGCGGAAGAACAAGTTATGGAACGATTCAGGAATGTAAAACGCGTCTCTGAAACTGAATTAAGTGACCTTGAAAAAAAGGGTATTGATCTCCTCTTGAGGAGACCAAATTATGTGAAAAGGATTCAAGAACAAACTGTTACCATAACATTAACTACGACTGGGAGGTCGGCGGCTGCGGAGATCGACGTACTTGAATATCCTAGAGGAGAGTTCATTAGATCCGAGGTTAGTGCAGAAGATCGAACAGGAACAATTGCAATAGACCTTCATGCCGCAGTTAAGGTTGCGTACCCAGGGAAAACACACCCGTTAACAGATTTGATTGCAGAGATTAAAGAGATTTTCGTGAGCATGGGATTCACTGAGATCGAGGGTAATATCATCCAGACTTCCTTTTGGAACTTTGATGCATTGTTCACCCTTCAGGATCATCCTGCCAGAGAAATGCATGACACATACTATCTTTCTGGGCTCGCGAATGTGGAGGAAATAGCAACCAAAGAGCAGATCACGAACGTTTCTAAAGTCCATAACAAAAATTCAATTAATGCCTGGGATATTCGAGAGTCCAACCGTCTAGTTCTGCGTACTCATACAACTCCGATCACATTGAAATATCTAGCAGATAACCAGCCTGATGAGGCAAAGATTTTTTCAGTGGGGACTGTGTTTCGAAATGAAAAAGTAACAAAGGGTCATCTCTCTGAATTCTTTCAGATTGAGGGTATAGCTACCAAACCGGATGCCTCCATTAGGGATTTAATGGGCTTACAAACGGAATTCTATCGCAAATTAGGAATCCAAAAAGTAAAATTTTGGCCTACATTTTTTCCGTACACTGAACCATCACTGCAATCAATGGTATATATCAAAAGTATCGATAAATGGTTAGAACTCTTTGGGATGGGAATATTTAGGGATGAAGTCGCCCTTCCAATGAAAATCAGAAATCCCGTTCTAGCTTGGGGGGGAGGGCTCGAACGCCTGGCAATGTTACGCCTTGGCGTAGATGATATAAGAACACTTTATAGCAACAGGATCGAGTGGTTGAGGAGCGTTTCCAAATGCCAGTTGTAGAAGTTCCACTAACTGTTCTAACCAAGTCATTCCCAGAGAAATCTATTGAAGAAGTCATTGCCTCTCTACCCTTCGTAGGCCTCGATATAGAAGGTAGAAATGATAAGATAATTAGAATAGAATATAATCCAAATCGACCAGAATTTTCATCCTATATTGGAATTGTCCGAGCACTCAAGGGGTATCTTGGAATAGAAACGGGACTTCCAAAATATAAAATAAATAATGATAAGAATTTTCGAATTAAGATTAGCAGTTCGGTGAGACCCATCAGGCCATACATCAGAGCCCTAGTGGCCAAGGATTTAGAATTTGGTAATGACATTGTCAAGATGTTAATAGATATGCAAGAAGATCTACATATGGGAATATGTAACAAGAGAAAAGTTGCATCTATAGGTCTACATAATCTTGATAGGATTCGGTTTCCTTTAAGTTACTTGGCGTCTAGTTCCGATATATCATTTGTGCCTTTAGATTCGAGTCAAGCTTTATCAATCAAAGAGATCTTGAATTCAACGAACATTGGTAAAAAATATTCGCATTTGCTTGGGAAGACAAACGAGTTCCCTGTCCTACTAGATGCTGCACAGGAAGTAGTATCATTTCCTCCCATAGTGAATTCAATAAATACCAGACTGGACAATCGATCAAAAGGGATATTTGTTGAAATCACTGCAGTCGACCCAACTGTAGCCGATCTTATAGCAGCTATTTACGCTTCGACATTGTACGATATGAACTTCAAGATTTATCATACTACATTAATTGATGCTAAAAGATCAATTAAATCCCCTGATATGAGCCCCTCGTCGATATCAGCTAGCATTGCAGAAATAAATAGATATTTAGGAACTACACTTCCTCGAAAGGAGATTGCCAATGCAGCAGCTCGTAGCCGGTTAGGCACAAGAAATTCAGCGCGTGGGAAGCTTACGTGTATTGTACCTAGGTACAGAAACGATGTTAGGCAGGTCAGAGACTTGATTGAGGAGGTGATGATTGGACTTGGAATATCTAAACTATCACCGACGGTACCAATAGTTAATGTAACTGGAAATAGGAGCCCAAATTCGGTTCTTATCGGTAAGATCAAGGAAGTGCTGGTTGGTCTCGGGCTCCAGGAGATCAGAAACTTCGTTATAGTTTCGAGTTTTCTCCAGTTTGATTCCATGGGTCTGAAGGCCAAAGATGGGTCATTTTTCAAAATTGAAAATTCTCTGGTCTCCGGACATGATATATTACGCAATTCTCTACTTCCATCGGTTGTTGATACCATTGGACATAACATCCATAGCTCCTATCCGCAGAATCTCTTCGAGATTGGCAAGGTGTTTACAAAGGGAGAGGCCGAACCCGAAAAATGGAATCTCTGTGTGGCACTCGCATATAATAGAGCTGATTACACGAGTATCAAATCTATATTGCAGGCTTACTTCAAAGTTGCATTTGGTAGAGATGTAACTACTACCCCAAATTCCTATGATGGGGAATACGCCGATGGACGTTCTGCGAGTATTATGGTGGAAGGAAAGGAAGTGGGTAAAATCGGTGAAATTAGTGATTTAGTCAGACAAAGTCATAGGATACGTGTGCCTGTGGCTGCATTTGAAATAGACCTTTCTCCTTTTCTCAATTCATTTCGCACTTCAATGTAAGAGGATGGCCTTGATTGAGAACACTGAGTAAGACAAGGAGAGTATTTTTGAATGAGTAATTTTCGATTCTAATACTGTTGCAAAATGAATACTAAAAACAGGACCGCATTCGATAATATTTTAGATACTTAGTTTTTGAATTTGAGTTCAGAATTATTGAAATATTTAACAACCTACTTATCAGTATGTAGTCGGACATGATTAACAAACGGTATTGTGCTCATTTGTTACACTTGTTGAAGCCTCTCCTCAATCCGTACTTGATAACCAATTGTCTTTTTGAATTACCCAAAATCTCGCGGAAGTCATTTGATATGGGTCCTTAAAAAAACATCTCGTGGAACAAGATGTAAATCACCATTCGGACCTTCATATTATTCGATTATATACGTCTACAAACTCCCTTCCTATCCCCGTTAGAGAGTACGCTAGGAGGGAATACACTTGAGTGTAAAAGGCTACCGATGAATAGTAGTGGGTCAGAGGCGGGGGACATTTTAACAATACTTCAGATTACCGAAAACCATTGATCACATTTCTAATTATGGACTTCGCTTCAGATGAAATATCATAATCGGCTAATATCTTGGTCGGTTCTGAAAACAAGAGTCTTCTGAAATTTGGTTCGCTAGCCGCCCTTAGAAGTATATCGCTAACAATTTTTACATCCCCGTTTCTAATTTCCAACAGGAATCAATCTGTATACGGAATCTTAATTTGTAGTTTTCTACCTCCTGTATACTACAAGAACATTATTATTCTGAAAATTTGATTCCGAATATGTATTGCGACTAGTAGACCAATTTAAATGGTCCAATAATGGCACAAGTAGGATCCAACCACCAGAAAAGACCCTTCTGTCATTGGAGGCGGTCACAGGAAAGATTGGGGTGACACGTATTGGCAATATTACTCACCTGGATAGACTCGGTATCCCCAATTATTCAATTGTTCTGCCCGGTACAGAGGATTACATTTGGGTCTATAGTGGAAAGGGTTTTACCATGAAGCAAGCCAGGACAAGTGGACTTATGGAAGCTGTAGAACGATATTCTTCTTTGCCAAGTAACTATGAACGTCCATTCATTAGGGGTTCATATTTTGAGCTGTCAAAACGGTATAACATACTTAGTCCAGATGATGTTTGCGAACCTCTGTCTGTTCAGTATAAGAATGATATGGTAATGGAATACGTTCAGGGCTTTGATCTGATTTCTTGTGAACAGATTCTAGTACCTGCCCCTTTGGCCTTGTTTAGGTACACTCAAGACGGTCGAGCTGTCAATCCGTTCTCTTTCTCTCATACAAACGGACTCGCATCAGGAAATGTTTTGGAGGAGGCAATATGTCATGCTTTGTGCGAAGTAGTTGAGCGAGATGCATCAAGCCTGGCTGATCTGCGCTCGAGTGCGCTTCCGTTTCATCTCATCAAGATCCTCGCAAACACGTTTCAAGAAAGGGGATATGCAATAGATGAAATTACATCGAACATGATGGTTGATGAACCAAATTTGTTTCCAATGCTCGATCTTGAAGATGCAATTTTTCAACCTGCGAAGAATTTAGTGAATAGATTTAGGGCCGCAAATATTTCATTGATGGTCAAGGAGATTACAAGTGATGTGGAGATACCGACATTCAATGCTGCAAGCGTTGAATGGCTGACTCAAAATTACGGTTATCTTGCCGAAGGAACGGGTACGCATCCAGATGCCCGGATTGCACTGGTAAGAGCAATCACCGAACTTGCTCAGACTCGAGCGGCCAACATTCAAGGTGCTAGAGATGATCTCCGTAAAATTAATTATATTGGTGAAAATTCAGAGGACAGGAGGTCATGGCAATTCATGAAATCTGATCGACAAGTTCTACTCTCAGAGGTTAGGAGCTACTATAATGAAAACATACTAGATGATATAAAATTAATCCTCAATCATCTTAAAGCCGTGGGGCTCAAGAAGGTCATTGTGGCTGATCTGACGGTACCGTGGATAGGAATTCCAGTTGTAAGGGCAATCGTACCAGGTTTGGAAACATTCAAGTTCACAAAATCTGTTATTGGTCAAAGGGCAAGGAATTATTTCAAAATATGAAAAACGTAGTTGTTTTTGTTGGTCCAAGTTTAGATCCCAAAAAGGCTCGAACGATATTAGAAGCCGACTATAGACCTCCAGCGAAGAAAGGAGATCTGATCAAATTGATTATGTCTTTAGACGAAAAGGAGACAGTGGTAGGACTAATTGATGGATATTTCTTACTTGACTATCCGCCAACACCCATTGAAGTTTATCAGTTGATTGTTAGACCCAATACTGTTGTAATCGGTTCATCAAGCATTGGGGCTCTACGAGCCGTCGAACTAGAAAAATTCGGAATGATAGGAATAGGAAAAATATTCCAACTATTCAAGCACGGAAAACTAGATGCAGACGACGAAGTAGCTGTAACTTTTTCCCAGGACTTGTACCGCCTTCAATCTGAAGCAATGGTAGATATTCGGTATAACCTATACCTTTCACTAAAAAGAGGGTTTGTCGATAAGGAAACAAAGGATGCTATCGCTAAGGTAGCCAAGAGTATCTATTTTCCATATAGAACTTACCAAAATATCATTGAAGAAACTATCAAAAATTATCCTCAGCTGGAGGATAGCGCAAGACGATTCGAAGCCTATATCCTTAGGAATAGAAAGAGTCTAAAAGAGAGGGATGCTTTAAAACTTATTGAGCATATTAGAGATATGATTTAGAAATATTCAAAAGACGGTATGAATATTGCTTTTTTCAATTTGATGCAGATCCTTGCACTTAGCTCCGGCCCAGAGCCGGTTACAGACGAGTTTATTAACCTGTATTGTTTGCTAATAAGAACTCTATTGATAAAACAAAAGGGAAGCTTCCAAAACTTACACGGATTGGTCTAACCATTGAATGCACACAGACTACTATATTGTCAGAGAAAAGAATTCGTCTGATTGCCGTTCGAAATATTGATACATATGCAACCCGCTGAACTGATAACTCTTTATTTATTAGGTTTTATCATGTTCGGTGTCCTGGTCAGTTGGGTGCGGTTGTTGACGTATAGCCGGAAGTCATTAAGATGTTCGCCAAAGCTTGAAGAAATAAGAGAACAAAATGTTGATCTAATACCTCGGGTCAGCATAATTGTACCTGCATTGAATGAGGAGAAATATATAGGAAGGTGCCTACAGAGCCTTCTTGCTCAGGATTATCGTAACCTTGAGATAATAGCTATAGATGACGGCTCGACAGATAGTACCCTCATGACCATGAAGTCAATGGCATCATCAGACCAAAGACTTCACGTAGTCGAAGCTGGGCAGAGGCCAAGTGGCTGGGTGGGGAAAAATTGGGCCTGCTATATTGGTTATAATAATTCGACGGGAGACATTCTAGTCTTTACTGATGCAGATACTGTTCACTCGGAAAGCACTGTTACCCTAGCAGTGAACCATATGCTACAAGAGAACCTTTCAGCGATTACGGCGATCCCAAAACTATTATCTGAAGATTTTCTAACTAGCGTCACATTACCGCTTCTCTCAGTTTTCCTACAAACGAAGTTCTCTCCTTTAAAGGTAAACGATTCTGCAAACAAATTGGGGTATTTTTTTGGAAGTTTCTTTGCTGTTATACGAGGCCATTATGTATCCATTGGGACTCATCGGGAAGTGCGCACGGAAATAATCGAAGATGGTGCGATTGGGTCGCTTGTAAAAAAAAGAGGTATAAAGATGAAAATGTTTAGAGGAGAAAACTGTGTTGATGCAATGTGGGCGAGGGACCGACAAGGTTTATGGAATGGTCTTTTGCGACTGTTAGTTCCTATGCATAAGGAACAAGGTAAGAAGACTATTCCGATGGTAATTGCAATTGCCTTCCTAATGTTATTTCCTATCATTGCGTTACCCGAAGGAATCTACTTTGCCTACAGAGAGGAAACGAGCTTGTTAGGAATATTTCTTGCAGGGGCTGCGTTGGTTACTTTGTGCGTCATGATGATGACGTCTGTATTTATTTTGTCT
>JARBAV010000314.1 GCA_029237515.1 Nitrososphaerales archaeon | reverse complement strand
TGATATTATGCGTTAACAGAAGAGATATCGTCTGCTTCCCAACAGTGAGCAGCACCTAAAAAGCTGAGAGGAACGAAGTGCGTCAGAAAAGATTTCTGTGACCCTATAGTTAACACCCGGACTGAGGGCCCGTCAAGTTAACAGAATCGAGAACCATAAGACTTAAATGTGTCTCTAGCGATATTACTAGTGATATGCTATCAAATTGGATCTCTAGGGTAGGAAGCTCGATTCCTCGTGGTTTCTCGAGACATTATGTATTAAATTTGCTCAAGGATGCTCCGATGACAGGAAAAGAAATTATTGACAGGGCAGTCCTCCAGAGCGATGGAAAGTGGAGACCCTCTCCTGGTCTGATCTATCCCATGTTAGGTAGGCTATTGGAAGAAGGCCTAATTGAAGAGGCAGAAAATGGTAGGTATAGAATAACGTTGAAGGGACTGGAAATGGCTTCTGACGTAGAGTCGATAAATAATATAATACAAAAGCAATTAGATGTCATGCTCCGATTTGGAAATGTAGGCAAATTCATGGCGCTGGATCTTATTGATAGAGCTTCGGCCATAGGAACTGCTCTTAGCTCAAACTTAGATAAAATGACTGAACAGGAAAAAGGAAAATATCGAGAATTCCTCGTTTCTGAACTAAAGAAACTGGACGATCAAGAACTCAAAGAAAGAAACCTCGAAATAGACTAGAATCAAATCCCGCTTTTGTGGTATATACCTTTACTGCACACAACTTCGCTGTTGATTCATCATTTGTTTATAGATCAATGGCTAAGATATCTACTATTGGGAGTGGAAAGCAATAAGAATAATTTCCCTCATCACGCTGTGACAACACGTAGTAGAATTTAGTGATCTCGAATACAACGCACTGCACTATTTCATAGCTACTCTTAGTTTTGTGTCAAGGAATACATCATTCACTAATCTGTCTTGGGGCAGTAATGAAGTATATCCATAGAAATTTAATTATCACTGTACTGCTTTAGATACATACGATAGAACCTTTTGAAGGTTTACTTCATATGGTAGGCTCGTATCTATGTCTAAATGCTTTCCTTGAACAGGTTCATAAATGCCCTTCATTTTAGAATAAACTGAATAATCTGCATCAGAGGAGTCATTTTTCCTATTTCTCAATCGCGCCAGTACAATTTCCTCTGGACAGGTGCATTCAATCACATACAACTGCACATTGTTTGAGCCGAGCTTATTTTCAACTTCCATTCTAGATCGTTCTCTGTTAAATGTCGCGTCAAGAATACAGTCGATCCCGGCGGCAGTCAAATATTTCGTCAATAACATCAATACGTCGTACACCAAACGCCCTTCAGTCCTTGTATAAGTAGGGTACCTTATTAGCTCTTTCCGTATCTTGTCGGAAGATAATATGCTAGCCCCTGTTCTGCAGGCCACCGATCTGGCGAGCGTACTCTTGCCCACTCCGGGCAATCCACAAAAGAGGATAATCATAGGCGTCACAACCGCAATGATAACATCAAACATTCTGGAAAATTCAATTCAGCTCAGGTTGCAACTGACGAACGAGAATAAATTGGCGTTGAGACGACACTCTACTTATTCTTATCATCAGGAAATATGTAGTTTATAACCATGTCGACGGCTTTATTCTTTAATTTATCCTTGTAATATCCCATCCCTTTTGTTGGTGCGTTCCTTTCTTTATCTTTTGAAACACTATCTACTGGTCTGTAGTCTGGAGCTCCTTCGAATCTTATCTGGTAACCTTTCATTTTCGAAAGAACGGCTGAATCATAACTATCCTTGTGCCAGTCGGATCCAACGAAGTACATATACGGAGGGTTAGCCCGCTTTTTGATGAAGTTAAGCACATAATCAAATGATTGCTCGACGCTCTTAGGTGAGTCAGCAAATAATATTAGATCTTCTCTAATTCCACCATTAATTAGCATCTTTTTTATCGCCGAGCTAGTGATTGTGTCCACAATGACTAATACCAATGTATTACTACGATCAGGCTTAGAAGTCGTAACAATACCATACAAATCAACACAGACCCTTATTCTCTCTTCAACATAATTTGGAACGGTTACAGATGCCTCGCTCTCAGTATTTACTCCAAAAAGAATAATGAGATTTCCATCTGTAAAGTGAGGCTGTGGCATGCAATAGAACATCTACTGTTCGTCATTTATAGGTTACCTCTTCCAATATGTATACTTGATAAAGTTACCAATCTCAGGACCTAACCATCATCATGAAAATTCTAAATTATTAAGAAGAGCCTGTTGCTATCTTACAAAAAACTTTTGATTTTCTCGGTAGCTAGTCATCAGGTAACTGGGATTGATAATTTTTACCGGTTTCAAGTCTCCGCTGTCCGGATCTAATTGTACTATTAATTGACAAATTAAACATGCAATACACTATTTATTACCGCACATCACATCAACCAATTTTACTAT
>JARBAV010000313.1 GCA_029237515.1 Nitrososphaerales archaeon | reverse complement strand
GGGTGTTCAGTATTTTAACCTTGACGAGTCGTGGTAAATCATATGTTCAATGACATAACATACTGCATACTGCTTACCAAATGACTTCGTACGAGTTGAAGAACGCTTTATGATTCATCGTAGTAAAGAGATTACGGCAGCTATAGGATTAAAGATATGCATAATACCAAGGATTTATTGTATCTCGCTAGTAAGATCCGGCATTCAGGCCTATTCAAAATCAGAAGGACGTTCCGTAATAACATGAGCCTGTCATAGGATATTGAGACAAGGCAATCGTGATGACTTGCTTCCATGAAATGAATTTATACTTATTGGGTATTAATTGACCAAACCTGCAAAGGCGGGCTAAATGGAGATCATTGCTTCTATGTACAAGGCATTTTTTATCAATAATTGGCCGAAAAGAAGAGCAGTGGCTCCTTTTATTAACATATAACTTATATTGAACAAATGCAATTTGGAATTCCATGGGCGGCGTTAAAAAGAAGCCAGTAGGCTCTAGTGCGAAAAGTAAAGACTCGGCTAACGCATCAGGCACCAACCAAGCTCAATCTCAAACCCAGAAGAAAGAAGATTCAAAGAAATCAACTGGGAGTAAGCAGAAATTATCAGTTGCAATTGAAGAAGCAGCAGGGAGAAAAGCCTTGCAGAATATGAAAGCCGTTACAGTCCAAGCACTGGCGAGAAATTTAGGTGTAAAAATATCTGTGGCTAACTCTTTTATAAGAACTATGGAGGCTAAAGGTTCGGTTAAAGTGGCTGGTGGATATAGTGGTCATCGCGTTTATCAAACAGTAGTTCAGCAAGCATAATACGCAATGCGGTTATCTTCATAACGAACTGAAGTCGCTTCTTACTATTTCTTTAAAGTTAAGATATTACCGACCTTACACCTATTGAGCATGTCGATATTTGATTTTGCAGTACCCATCAGACTCATTGGCGATACGTTACATTCTTGAAGGAAGAAGCATATTGACGATGAATTAGTTAGAAATGCAATATCTCCAGGCTTAAATGAGGTTCTTGGCTTTTCGCCCCCAATTTGGAGCTGAGTATTCATATATGCAAATTTATTGTCGTAAAAATGTACAGTATCAGTGATTGGCAATGCATTAAACACTTTACTGATTGTAATGGGTGCTAGATGTCTAACGAACTCATATTCAATTGTACCTTGTCCCTGTATTTCGAGCATAGCGGTCAATCTCGATACTGATTTCAGGCCATTCTGTTTGTTATCCTCCATCTTATCCTTTTCATTTGAAGCTCTAAGTTAAAAGTTAGCATTCCTACTATTAGGCGATTTGGGTACCCTGCTGCTGCATCTACAAATTTTCTGTTTAGAAACGCGCGCGAGTGCAAACAACAATCCCAACCGGGATGAAAACATTTATTTACATCAATTCGTATGCACTTTTCAATATTCGGAACATTTAATTATATATTTAATTCCCCATTGGTTTGTTCTTGGTACTTAAAGAGTCTTCTAACAAACTGTCTTCGACGAAAAAGGAAACTTCCAAAAAGAAGCAGAAGCCATCGTCCAGTTCAACAGTGCCAAAGAGTAAGAAAGTCTCAACGCCAGGCACCAAAAGAGCTGCCGGTATGAGTAAGAAAAAAGCTGCCACAGCCTTGGCAAAATCAGTTGAGAGTGAGATAACAGACGGAGGGAAAGGGAATTCGATGCAGGAACTCTCATTGAGCACGAGACCAAGAGATGAAGTTGTTACGTATGATGAAATAGATTTCCAGCTTCAAGAAATTTCAGGTTCTTCCACTGAGATTTTAATTGGACCTCAGAGTCTTACGCGGTTTGAGAAGGCAAGAATTACCGGAGCAAGATCACTTCAGCTTTCTCTAGGAGCTCCAAGTCTTATCGCTATCCCTGGTGGAATCAAAGATTCGATTTCCCTGGCCGTAGCGGAATTGGAAGTAAGAGCATTGCCAATTTCTATTAGAAGAATTCTACCAAATGGTCTCTATCAGGACATCCCTATTGATTGGTTACGATGATTGCGCTCAATTCTTAGAACTTGATTTATTGACTTGTGAACAAACGAACGTACGAGCGTGAACGTCAGCAAATATTTTGGATCAAATCTTAAGGCTAGATTTTTCGAAACTTGTCACTGACACAGTAGGTTAGAGAAGAACTATCATTCGATTAACTCTTTACATGGTAGCCTAATCGACAACGTCAAGGGTCACGTCATATCTATAGAAAAAAATTCTGACTGAGGGTAAACTTACTTATCCTGTTAATGAATGCACAATAAGCCGCCTCAACACTATATTGAAGTCTAATATCAAATCATGCAAAAAAGGGAAATCTTACACAAAAGGGGTTTTCTTGCTGTAGAATAGTACTTCACGTTCATACTATCTTATACTTTATATCAAATGCTTCTGAATACCTACTACTCGTCAACTTTCCAAAAATTCCAACATTAATAGGTAGCTATTCAAATAAAATGGTATAGCTGATTGTTTCCAAATAATTATTATCAGAGGGAACGCAATTGTGGTAGCAAAGTAAAAAGTTGGAAGGTCAGAATTAACTGACCCTCCAGTTTCACTATTGTAGTTATCGATGCTATTGTAGTTATCATAGTTTTATTGTATATGCCCGGTTTTATTTGGTTCCTCGGTCAAGCCCTACCTTTACTGACTAACTTTTATTTGACTATTCCTGAAATTCTATATCTGCGAAAAGGTAGCTCTTTTCCTTTTTCTGCCATCCCTGATGAAGCTTGTCATATACCAGTTGGATCAGTTCACTTTGTTACAGAACTGCCGCCTTTAATTTCTTTCCTCAAAGCATCTTCTACTAATTCAGACAGATCTATTTCTCGGTTAATAGCTTCTATCTTTGCCTTTTTCCACAATTCAGGATCGACCTTTATTGATGTGACTTCTCTTTTTTTATGTGAGGTTGAATGTTTTGCTTTCATGCAATATCGTTTACAGAATAAGTGTTATAAATATATATATCCTAATCATTACAAAATACTTTATAAATAACTAGCTGTCATTACTTTCAAAGACAATATTTAGATGCAGAAGAATTATTAGTGTATCTACTAAATATTGCTATATATAATCTTTTATTTTTATGAATCATAAATGCGACTATTGATAGGGTTAAGCCGCAACCGCTTGACCTGGATAGATGTCTTTTAGCTGCTATTGTATTTGAATAAACTATTTGAACTAAATTACATTAGTCTCAAAGGTTGATGAAGATGATTCCCTTAAATACGGTATATTCACTGTAATAATTTTTGATTCTAGAATAAATTGGTGAGTAAATAAAAGGGTTAGCGGGCCAAAAGTATCTCTTTAATCTTCATATTATCTATTAAAGATTCAAGGATCCTTTCTCTTTCTTCATGAGGAACTCGGGCAGCTTTTGCAAATTCAAGACTATCTAGAGCCTTTAATTTCCAAAAATTTGTCAGCCCCAGTTCAATGATCTCTAAGGCATCGTATACCATTTTTCCAAAGGATGTAAGAGTATAATTGCTGTGATACTTTCTAATCAATCCAACTTCTACCATTTCTGAGAGTCTTGTATAATATTGCTTTCGCGACAGGCTAAGCTGGCTACGCAGGGTTGATGTATCAGAGGGCTGTTTGGCAATGTATTTAAATATAGACAATGACTTTCGGTCGTCTAACGAATCAATCACTTT
>JARBAV010000312.1 GCA_029237515.1 Nitrososphaerales archaeon | reverse complement strand
TGTGTTTTGCTGTTGCAAAAACCGAAGAAGTAAGAGTATTGGCTATAATGATCTTGTTTGATTGCATTGTAAGCCTCCTAGTTCTACCTCGCACCGTTTTCACTTTAGTATCTTTTGTAAGGGTGTTACTACCGATAAATGTCATTACGTATTTTTTCTTTCCATGCTTAGCTGCATGATCAATTATATTCTGCTTGACACTTGCTGCCGGAGGTTTTGACACTATATTTATCACATCAATATCTTCGCTTTCTTCTAGCATCTTGAATGCTTCCGACATCATCAAGCCACCGATCTTTGCTTTAGGATCATTTCCTCCAACCCCCAATCCGTGTCTTACCCCTATTCCACAATGATCTAGTAGTGTGGAAACCTCTTGTAACCCGGTACCTGCGGCTGCTACAATCGCGACAGGACCGGTAGAAACCGCATTTGAAAATCCAATCCCCCTTCCATTGATAATCGACGTCCCAGCCCCAGGTCCCAAGATTAATACATGATTCTTCAATGCATATCTTTTTATCTCAAGCTCATCATCCATAGTGACATGATCGCTGAAAATTTGTTGATGAATTCCCTCATCGATCAATCTGAACGCCAAGCCTTTAACATGCTCACCAGGAACTGAAATTAACGCAATGTTAATTTCCTTATCAGAACTAAGCACTGATTCAAGATCATGTCTATCGCTAGTCGAAGAATGGTCCAAATCTTGGGTTCTCTCACTCCCAGTTCCAGTACCACGTAAAATAGCTTCGATTTTAGGAATTGTTGAAAGTAACAAGGCTTCATCCTTAGCTCTCAGGGCAATTATCATATCTGAACTTTCTGCCTTGGCGATATTGTCGGTGGGGAAGCCTAATTTAATCAGGATTTCTTTGTTAGTTTTAGTGCCCATGACTAGAGAGGCTTCCATGATTCCAGGATATCGCTTAATCTCATCGGACAATCTAAGAAGTTCAAGTGAGTCCCTGTAATAGTTATGCTTAACTAGAACATTATGATAAGTATCCGCCGAAGGTATGGGTTTGCCCACTTTCGTAGTTCAGCGTTCAGAGCTATGGTATTTAAGTATAGTTGCATATTCGGCTCTAAATGCGCATAAATGAAGTCATCCATAGATTATATTATATTGTAGACGTCATGAATAATTATTAGTGGCAAAGATCAGTTTCAGAAATTAGGGGCATACTGATAATTGAAAGGTGGCTATTGTAGAACTTACTTTTGCTTGGATAATAGAAGCCATGAAGGCGAAGTTAAATTTTCTCTCCTCGAGTATTAGATTCGACAGGTATAATTTCACATATCATCAAGACTAAGTGCTTTTGCATGAAAAATTTGGACCTCTGATCTGGCACCTGTCCAATGTAAACTTTCTTTTTTATGATATATCATAAATCTTTAGCATAAATCAGACAAACTATATTACGATCTACAGTCGCTATGATTCTTGAAGATGTCCAAAAGATCTGAGGTAAGCAGGATTACGGGTGCTGTAGCCGGAATTATGGTCGCTGTAATATTGATCACTGGGTCTAGTTTTTCATACCCGACGTTGGAAGGCGTCTGGGCACAAGAGGAAGGAACACCATTGAAGGTGGCATTATTAACTGATGCATTGTTCAGTGATGGTGGCTGGGGTGCTACGGCATATAACGCCTCGCAGGCCTTAAAGGAAAAATATGGTTTAGAATTGACCACAGTTGAGAATGTTGCCATTCCTGATATAGAGCCAACCTTAAGAGATTTTGCTGATCAAGGAAATGATCTCATTATTGCTCATGGCTTTGAGTGGGGCGATCCAGCTCTAAGAGTTGGTGCTGACTATCCTGATACAAAGTTTGTAGTCTTTACAGGTCTGACCAACGGTAGTAATGTAGCATCTGTCTTTCCAATGCAGCAAGAGGGATCGTATGTACTAGGAGCTTTGGCGGCCATGATGTCAAAGACAGGTACGATTGGCTTCGTAGGTGGCCAGGCATATCCTAACATTGTAAACATATTCGAGGGGTATAAACAGGGAGCCAGGTCTATCAATCCTGACATAAAGGTATTAGGACAATATATCGATACTTTTACTGACCCTGCTCGAGGAAAGGAGGCTGGAGTTTCGTTGATAAATAATGGAGCTGATTTCCTGTTTCACGTTGCTGACTTATCAGGACAGGGAGTAATTCAAGCAGCAAAAGAAAAGGGTATATACGCTTTGGGAGTAGTGGCAGATCAACATAATCTTGCACCAGATACTGTATTGACCTCTTTTGTTCTGGATATGGAAAAGGCTTTCGATGGGGCAATAAAAATGGTGCAAAACGGTAACTTTAGTGGCCAGCTTTATAAGCCTGGATTAGAGACTGCAAAAGGTGCCTCCGGGGACGGTATTGTGTTTATTGCACCATTTCATAATCTTGATAGCGAGGTTCCCGCGGATGTGAAACAGAGGCTTAACCAAATCGTACAAGATATAATAAGTGGCAAGATTGTGGTTCCGGAAAGGACAGAAGCCTCATCCTAATTTTTGTTCCATAGAAAGGATCAGAATAGGATCGCTGGCCCGGACAACCTTATAGATTATCTGAGGTTTCAATTCTCCAGCCATGAGGTAAAAACTTGGAAAGATATCAATCCAGGGAAGGTAATTTTGCTCAAGGTACAGTTCATCACAAGGGCAAATGCAATTGGGGGGTACTTAGGCAGGTATGTCTGATGCGGGTTCTCCTCCCTTTACGAACTTGAACCCCTCGCAATCATCGCCGGTCGGAACACCGGAAAACCAACCAGTCCTTTCCATGAACGGCATAACATGCAGATTTAGTGATGTTATAGCCAACAACGACGTGCACTTCGATCTTTTTAAAGGCGAAATTCATGGTCTTCTTGGAGAGAACGGAGCTGGAAAGACAACTTTGATGAGTGTGCTCTACGGCTTATACAAACCAGAAGCAGGGGAAATTTATGTGAAGGGGAAAAAGGTTGACATAAAATCTCCTCTCGATTCCATAGGTCTTGGGATTGCTATGGTTCATCAGCATTTCTTATTGACACCTAGCCATACAGTTACAGAGAACATTATTGTCGGGCTGAAGTCACCTCGAAGGTCTATTTTACTTAATACGACGGAGGCAGAAAATAGGATCTTGGAATTATCCAGAAAATATGGTCTCAAGATTGACCCAAAAGCAATCGTAGGTGATCTATCTGTGGGCGAACAACAACGGGTAGAGATAATAAAAGCACTCTACCGAGATGTCGACATTCTAATTCTCGATGAGCCTACTTCAATGCTTACCCCCGTGGAAGAAAAGGCTTTGTTCTCGACGTTATCTGCTATGGTAAAGGCTGGACTATCTATAATATTCATCACACACAAGTTAAGAGAAGTCATTGAGGCAAGCACACGTGTTACAGTTCTTCGAGGTGGTAAAGTTATTGGCACGGTAATGACCGCAAAGACAACAGAAACAGACCTTGCAAAATTGATGATAGGAAGGTCACTCACTCACAGTGTAGACCGTCTGGAACAGGAGATCGCTGCAGGAATTCAGAAATCCTCTAGTGCAAGAGCCACAGCTGGACTTGCTACGATGCTTGAACTTAAGGACGTATTTGCATTGAATAACTCGGGGATACAAGCGCTTAAGGACTTGTCATTAACGGTATCAAAAGGCGAGATATTGGGAATTGCAGGAGTCGATGGCAATGGTCAGAGCGAAATGGCAGAGATTGTTTCTGGTTTGAGGAAGATACAGAGTGGTCAGGTAACCATTGACGGACGCGACACAACAGGAATGTCACCGAAGCAGATCAGAGAATGGGGTCTGGCTTACATACCCGAAGATCGACTCAATACGGGTCTAATTCTAGAATACACTATTGCTGAAAACCTGATTTTGGACAGGTGGTATAGCAGACCTTATTCAGGCAAGATATTTTTAGACAAGCATGAAATGAAAAGATTTGCAGAGGAGATCGTCACAAATTTCGATGTGAGAACTCCAAGTTTAGATATTCAAGTACGCTATCTGTCAGGTGGTAACTTACAAAAAATCGTGCTTGGAAGAGAATTGTCAAAGGAGCACAAACTGCTTATTGCTCATAATCCTACACGAGGATTGGATGTGGGTGCTGCCGAATATGTCCACAAACAACTTTTTAAACAAAAAGCCTCTGGGGTAGCAGTTTTACTGTTGTCCTTAGATTTGGATGAAATTCTCCTAGTCAGCGACAGGATAGCAGTAATATATGCCGGCACGATAATGGGGGTATTTGACAGGACAACAGCAGACGTCGATAAAATAGGCCCATTGATGGGGGGTTACGTAGTGGAGGCTGGTGCTTGAAATGATGGCTATAGATTATGGAAATATGGGAGATCGTGATCTAAAAGATTGAGTACAACTCTTATACTTGGAAAGAGACTCAGTTTTAAACACATCGTCCCATTCCTGTCAGGTGGACTAGCTTTTTTGGTCGGAGGAATCATACTCTATGCGGCAGGCGTAGATCCCCTTGAAGCCTATGCATTACTGATTAAAGGATCACTCGGAACTACCCGTGCGATTGCGGATACCCTTGTAAAGACTATATCGCTACTCATTTCAGGTCTTGCTGTAGCTGTCGCATTTAAGTGTAGGTTATGGAATATCGGCGCTGAAGGTCAACTCTATATGGGGGCTCTCGGAGGGTTGCTAGTTGGAATTGCAGTAGTGGGCATGATTCCTGTGGTCTCGGTTATTATCGTCCTCATTGCGGGCATTGCATTTGGAGCGATGTTCAGTCTTGTGCCGGCGGTACTCAAGGTCAAATTGGGCGTAAGTGAAATAATTGTAACCGTTCTTCTCAATTTCGTAGCTCTTCTCTTTATTTCTTACCTCCTGCATGGCCCGATCAAAGCGCCAGGGTTTTTGCCTTACAGTCCTGATATTTTTCCGGAGTCTGAACTGCCTATTTTGATAGATCATACCAGATTACATGCAGGATTAATCATAGCAGGATTGGCGGCCATTTTTGTTCATTTCCTATGGAAAAGCAAGATTGGATTTGAATTAAAGAGCGTAGGCATGAATATTTCTGCGGCACGTTATGCGGGTATGAACATAACGAAAAGTATCCTAATAACTATGGCCATAAGTGGAGGGCTGGCAGGACTGACTGGAGCCGTACTTTTAGCGGGTGTCCAGCACAGACTCATCGAGGGCATTTCTCCTGGCTATGGATTCATTGCTGTGATCATTGCACTTTTGGGCAGAGAAAACGCTTTAGGAGTCTGTCTTGTCGCTTTCTTCTTTGCGGTCTTGCTTGCAGGATCCGAATCTATGTATAGAACGTTAGGAATACCAGTTGCTTTCGCTCAAACGCTGCAGGCACTCGTTCTAGTCTTCGTCCTAATCGGAGAAGTATTCACTCGGATTCATCTTCCAAGAAGAATCAAGAGAGTAAATGAAGCCAAATTAGAAGACCACGGGAAGCAAATTGGTGCGCCTGCGGAAAGGGGGAAAGGGGAGTGATTTGAAAATTTGGTAGAAATGATTGATTTTATTATCGGAATAGTTGCGTCAGGGATTCGTATGAGTACACCCTCGCTCTTTGCGGCCCTAGGTGAAAATATAGCTGAACGTTCAGGTGTCCTCAATCTAGGGGTTGAAGGAATGATGTTAATCGGGGCATTTGCCGGCTTTATTGGAACGTTTGTCACAGGGAATGTAATCATTGGAATATTGTTTGCTGTTTCTGGTCCAATGGTCATGGCAGCCCTTATGGCCTTTCTAAGTGTTAGTTTACGCACAAACCAATTGGTTGCTGGCTTAGCCATTTGGCTCTTGGGGGTCGGCCTTGCCGCATTACTATACCGATTAACTTTTGGAGTAGTGACGGTTGCACCAACAGTTCCCACTATACCACCTCTAGACATCCCATTTTTGAGTTCGATTCCAGTCTTGGGACCTATTATTTTCCATCATGACGCAATGATCTACCTTGCATTTTTGCTAATTCCATTGACTCATATTTTTCTCTTCAAGACAAACATTGGTCTAAAGATAAGAACAGTGGGAGAGAACCCAAAGCAGGCTGATACACTGGGAGTAAACGTAAACAGGATTCGCTACATGTCGGTAATCATAGGGGGCGCGTTTGCGGGTTTGGGAGGCTCCTATATCGCCTTAGTAACTACTGGTTCTTTTTCTGAAGATATTGCTGCAGGTCAAGGATGGATTGCTCTTGCAGCCGTAATTTTCGGCAGGTGGAGACCCTTTTGGATAGTATTAGGTGCTTTTGTTTATGGAATGGTCAATGCGACTGCATTGGGACTACAAACAAAAGGAACGACAATTCCGTTTCAGTTTTTGCTGATGCTACCGTACTTACTCCCGATCGCAATTCTGGCCGTTATGTATAAAAAGAGTGTGGCTCCCGCCGCGTTGGCAACTCCCTACAAAAGAGGAGAAAGATAGGATAGGCTGCTGTTCTCGCCAATAGGCGATCCGTTCTTAAACAATAAGTGATGGCCATGTTTTATTTTTCATTCATTTTGGGTTTGGGTTATCCATCACAATAAATGCTACTTGATTAGCAATTATGAGGATTTAGATACTATCAAGAAACTGCCAGAAATTTCACCTGGAACCCCGATATATTATTTAATTAACAAATTTTACTTTATTTCTTATTTTACCTATTCCCTCAACCTCTACCTGTACAATGTCTCCGTGTTGTAAATATTTAAGATGTGACGACATCGATAGAGCCGTGCCAGTAGGCGTTCCTGTTGATATTATATCTCCGGCTTCTAGTGTCATTACACTACTTAGACTAGTTACTATTTTCTCAATGTTTAGAACAAGCTTAGAAGTAGAAGAACATTGTCTAACTTCGTCGTTTACCTTAGTGATCAGCTCCAAATCGTTCGGATCAGGGATTTCTTCACGAGTAACTATCCATGGTCCACATGGTCCAAATGAATCAAAGCTTTTGGCTCGACTATATTGTTTATCAATAAATTGTATATCTCGAGCGGAAATGTCATTTAACACGAAATATCCACCGATGTATTCTAATGCCCTATTGATCTCTACGTCTCTGCATTTCCTATCAATTACTAATGCTAACTCTCCTTCGTAATCAAGCTGCTTTACAAAAGAAGGACAGATTATATCTTCGAAAGCCCCAGTCAAACTTGTTCGGGCCTTCATATAAATAACGGGGTCCTTGGGAGGAAACTTTCCGAAGCGTAACCAAGTGTCCTGGTCTTTGTAATTAAATGCCAAACAAATTATTTTAAATGATCTTGTAATTGGGGGAAGCAAATGGAAGTTGAAGATTTTGTGAGTAAGATCCAGCCTGTCAAGAACCTTTCCTATACGATCTGCATATCCTTCAAAGATGAAATCTTCCAAAGTAGGGGGAATTCGAATATCAGTTTGAGACTCGATTTCGTCTGCTGTAATCGCATCTCCATTCTTGTTTACGATGGCGTAGGTATCAGAATAGAGTTCAGATGACTTGTTTGTCACTTTAGGACTACCTCTATTAACATCCGTATCTTCTGTTACAGCAGATTCCTTAGGCTCTATATTTCCTTTCGCTACCCTAGCGATTCTCAAATCTTGACTCGCGATCTTTAATGGCTAACTAACTCTTATGTAGCTTTCATCAGAATCTACCTCCTCTTCCATCTTGCGCTTGTGTAATTGAAGCCTTTCCCTTAAAGAATGATATTTTAGGCTCAGAATCTGACAGGCCATAAGAGCAGCATTGTACGCGGAATCTATACCTACTGTGGCAACAGGGACCCCTTGAGGCATCTGAATCATCGAAAGCAGAGAATCTGTACCGCCCATTAGTGATTGAGCATGTGTCAAAGGTATTCCAATTACAGGAAGGTTCGTAAGCGAAGCTATCATTCCGGGAAGATGGGCTGATCCAGTTCCGCAAGCGAGGACAACTTCTATCCCCCTAACTTCAAGACCACTTGCATATTTGATTGCCTTGTTAGGTGACCGGTGAGCGGCAACAATGGCAGTCTCATAGGGGATACCAAAGTTTTCCAAAACCGAGCACGCCTCATGAATTTTGTTGAACAATTCAATTGAGGGAGCAACAATCGAAACCAAGTGTTGATCTAAGAAACTACCTTGATTACTCTTTAAACGTCTTTTTCTGGGCTTTAAGGTTGATTTCATACAGTGACATGGGTGATAAAATGAGAGTTCATTTTTAAATCTATATTGCCCGTTCGCCAATATGTGAGACTGGAACCCATACAACTTCAGAATTGGCAAAGCAAAAGCTAGCAAATTGACGACAAGCTGCATTATCAGTGCCTTTCATTGTTGTATACTTATAGACAACAGAAAAAATTATGAAACTGGTTACCGATGTTCATGTTTTGCATATATCCATAATAGTGCCTATTTTGATATATGTAATGGTTCTTCAAAATGATATAATAAGGATATAAAGTTGGCACGATAGTAACTAACATTGCACCTAGTTACAGTGAGGCAGGAAACAGAATCAAAAGAGAAAAAAATAGGAAACAACATGATCAGCCCCAACACTAATGAAGGAAAGATCTGTTACTGCTGCCACCAACTACAACAAGGAGAATGAACAGATAAGTGCGAGAATTTTCCAGTAGAAAAACTATAGGATCAAGCATTCAGGAGCTATCCAAGCTGATTTCTTCCAGTTCTTTGTCGCCGGTTGATTTGGTTGAGGATACCCTTGAGAGGATCGAATCCCTAAACGAAGAGCTTCATGCATACATAACAGTAACTGGAAATTCTGCTAGAAAGGAAGCAGAGAAAGCTGAGGCGGACATACGTGCCGGCAAATACTTGGGTCCTTTGCACGGAATCCCAGTGAGTTTAAAGGATCTAATTTACGTTACCGGAGTGAGAAGTACAAGTGGCTCAAGGATACTTTCGGACTTTATACCTGATTATGACGCTACTGTAGTTAAGAGACTCAAGGAAGCTGGAGCGATCATAGTGGGAACGAATAATACTCATGAATTCGCTTGCGGAATTACTAACATAAATCCTCATTATGGCTCTTCAAAGAACCCATGGGATCCGAGTAGAATGTCAGGAGGATCTAGTGGTGGTTCAGCAGTTGCTGTGAGCGCAGGTATGGCTGTAGGCTCTCTAGGCACTGATACTAGTGGTTCTATCCGCGTTCCTTCTTCACTTTGTGGACTTTTTGGTCTGAAACCCACATACGGGAGGGTTAGCAAATATGGGGTCATGCCGTTGGCTCCCTCAATCGACCATGTTGGGCCAATTGCTCGAACTGCTTGGGATACGGCAGCGCTATTGCAAGCGATTGCTGGCTTTGATATGTTGGATGAGTCAACATATGACTTGCCCGTTCCAGATTACCTTCAAATTGTATCCGAGACCTTGGACAAACCCAGAAAATTTACTTTGGGTGTACCCCAACAGTACTTTTTTGATCTGATCGATCCAAAAGTTAAGGAAATTTTTGAAAATTGCCTGAATGAGATGCATGGATGTGGGGTCTCAACATTTCCAATTACCTTAAATGAGACACACAAGATTTCTGACGCTTGGAAGGCGTTCCGATTAGGTGAATCAGCCGCGATTCATTCTTCATGGCTAAAATCTAACCGCGACGAGTATGGAAGTGATGTGTTGACCATGCTTGAAAGAGGGACGAAAATTACTGCTGTTGAATATATAACTGCACTTCGCTATAAAAAAGAGCTAAAAGACGACTTTTTGAGAGCCATGAAGGGACTGGATGGCTTGTTAGTACCGACAACTGCAATTAGTGCTCCTAGGTTGGAAGAAACTTTTGTTGACATCAATGGAAAAAATACGGAGGTCTACATAGCACTCAGCAGACTTACAACTGTCTTTGATATCACTGGTCTACCCTCGCTTAACGTCCCTGCAGGTCTTGTAGACGGCAGCCTTCCGATTGGAGTTCAGCTCGTAGGAAGAGAGTTCGACGAAGCTCTTCTTCTCAGTCTCGCAAACGTGTACGAGAAGTATTCAAAAATTTCTGAAACGATGATTGCTCCCTGCTTGAGCGAACAAAGCGTGTGAGCTAATGTTAGCACAGTACTATATATAGTAGTTAGATTTTTGCATAAATGAAATTATTCTTTCGCAATCATATATTCCTCGAATATGAAGTATGATAGTTAATCCTTATATCAATCCATATGATATCGCATACCAATTGTATCAAAATCTAAATTTGCCTTCCGGATTGATTAGAATTGCTATTCATTTAGTGGATTTTTATATAGTGCATCAACAACGTTATTCTAAGGATTGATTCTGTATGGTCACAGATGAAACGGCGGTAATCGAATTTGGTGGTAAATCTTAATGAAGAAAGCTAATTCTCTAAAGTCAAGAAAATCTAGTAATGATATGCCATCTGGAGTTAGAAATGAAATTGCGAACAGGGTTCAAAGAGACTATGAGGTATTTAATGAAAGTCATACCTTCAAATTTCCTACCTGGCTTTACGGTCCTATTAAAGGTAAACTTCTGACAGTTGAAGTTGAGGATTGTCCACGGTTTGGTGACAAGGCATTCGTTGAATTTGATTCAGCTAGAACTGCCTTCATAAGTGTGGACATGCAAGTTGATTTTTGCGGTCCAAAGGGATATGTGGATGTAATGGGATATGATCTAGGGTTAACATCGGCTCCCATAAAGCCAATCATGTATGTATTGGAGACAATTCGAAAGGGAACAGACATTAAGGTTGTACATACTAGGGAGGGGCACCTTCCGGATCTCTCTGACGCGCCTTACAATAAAATACTTCGTAGTAAAATTATAGGGAACGGCGTAGGAATTGGGGATACTCCCAAAGGAGGCATGGGTAGACTACTCATTAGGGGTGAAAAAAATTGGGACATCATAGATGACGTTTATCCAATTCCAGGAGAATACATAATAGACAAGGCGGGTAAGGGCGCATTTGGTCAGAGTAATCTTCCATTGATTTTGCGGAATCTTGGTATTACTCATCTCATCATAACAGGAATCACGACCGACGTATGTGTCCACACCATAATGAGGGAAGCCAACGACAACGGATACTGGTGCCTATTACTAAAAGACGGTACGGGTGCTACTGACTACGACAATTATCAAGCTGCAATAAAGCAAATAAAGATGCAAGGAGGCGTCTTCGGATGGGTTTCGGACTCACGCAGATTCGTAAAGGCAGTTAAATCGGCTTTCTGATTTACAAATTCTCATTTTCTGCATCTCAGATCAGCAGCAGGAGAACATATCTAAGAATATAATGAAACTAATCATAACCTATGCTGTTTGCATTGTCTGCAAAAAGCAATGAAGTTTTTTCCTGTGCCTAGATATCCGTTGTTTTGTATTATTTCCTATTGTACATGTTATGAGAAAGATTTGCAGTCGTACTGCATAAATTACAGTTTCCACAATGATCTAGTGTATGAATATGCTTTTGAAATATTGTATTCTCTACATAACGACGCAGACATCCACCAATATGACAAACTGAAATAGTTCATGGAATCTGCTCTTACTGCGCCAAAACTTAGATGGGTAATTGCTTACATAATAATCTTAAACTCTCGTGGTCGCTTCGTTAGTAACAAAATACGATTACAAAAAAAAGGGTTGCCGTCTAGGCTGTCTTAGTGAAGTGATCACCCTTTATCTTACTGATCTTCGCTGTCATTAGATTCTCCACTGCCTGTCGGGGCAATTTCGCATGCTCCGGTCACCGGATTGAGCACTTCACCTGGAAGACAAGAAGGTACGCCTGTTTGAGGGGCCAGTTGGGCATTGTCGTTGGTGTCTCCGTCTGCACTTTCGTCAGCTGGTGGAGCTGCTGCACTTTCATCAACTGGAGGTGATTGTGGAGCCTCGCACTCATTCGTGTCAGGGTTAAGAACTTCAGGAGCAGTACATGCTACCTCTGGAGCTGCAGATTCATCGTTATTGTCGCTGGTGTCTCCGTCTGCACTTTCGTCAGCTGGTGGAGC
>JARBAV010000311.1 GCA_029237515.1 Nitrososphaerales archaeon | reverse complement strand
GTTTGTTCCAATGCTCCTGATCCCAGATCGAGTTCTAGATGTGGAGTAAGACTTTAAGACCCCATTAACCCAAGTTCTCTGCTCCATATATTTACTGATGCTGGCTCGTGAGAATTTACTGATTCAATATTTATGATGATCCCTCTTAAAATTCCATGTCACTGTTTGACTTCGACCGGAGTGTTAGACTGCAAAGATGGCATCTGCCGCATATTGATGCATCCAGATTGAAGCTAGAAAGAAAACCAGATCCGCACTGAAAGCATCTGAGGCTATACATTTTACCTTTTGGTTTCCAATGCCGAAACAGCTTGATCATACTCCCACCTTTTTTATCTTTGAACCACATCTGGGGCATGAAACCATTCTATGCTCCTTACCACAATTCATGCAATAAAATCTGGTCTGGCGATATTTCATGTCAGCAAATTCTCTTCTGAGTGAGGACAATGATTTGTACAATCCCTTTATTCCTCCTACTTTAGCTCTTCTTAGAAGAATTTCTGATCTAATCAGATTTAGAATGACGAACGTCACCAAGAAGACACCTAATGATATAGGGAATGGAAAGATGAAGATAACGGTTAGTCCTATTCCAAAATAGATTAGTAACCAAATTAAGTAATTATTCTCCATCTGATGGTTATTATTTCTACTAACTTTAATCATGAAATACTTCTCACACTGTCTTGTGATAATATACTTGTAGATACTATGTAAATATTGATTAACAAAGTAGACCGAGTACGTTAAATATTAGCTCCTCAAGACATGTGACTACTATTAGCGAACATGTGTCATGTAAAAGAAAATTGAATAACGTTGTTACATGCTTTCATAATTGATAGAAGCTAAGTTTATTATTCAGACAAACTCAATTAATACATTGTAGCTCTTGTAATAAAGCGAATCGGAAATATGCTGCTTTACGAGGCATTACTGCATTCGTAGCTTGCACAAGACTTATTTTTCTTCCTAATCTATAGCAAAAAGAACACATTTTAACCAGAGATGGGAATTGATTTAATTTTACTGCTCTTACATAGTGGACATCGTATAGGTAAAGATTTTTTGCTGGAATTACAATATAATGATGCATACCAGTAGCAAGATTCACATACTATAAAGTATTTCCCTTTATCCATATGTATAGTAGGTAGTGTATAATATTTAGCACATGTTTAACAGTGTAAATTAACTTTGTTAATCCAATTTTATTAGGTCCGTAATACATACATAGATTGATGTCACCTAAAGAAATTAAGGATTTAACTGGTTATTGTATTTCAGGGAATACTCTAGCTTATCGCTACAATAATATCGAATCCGGATCAAATCTGCCAATTGACAGAAGGAAGTGGTAAATCTGTCATCACCATCCTCTATGATACTCGATTCCTTTGATAAGATTGTTAATCAAAAAGGTTCGGGAACCAATCTTATTTTAGGTATAGTGGTTGCAATTGTAGGGATTGGAATTGGAATTCTGATGGAAAGCGATTTAGTCCTGTATCTATCACTGATTGCCGGCCTAGCTCTGATAATTTCTTCGTTTCTGATAATAATAAGACAATATGAAAGAGCTATAATCTTAAGGTTGGGCAGGTTTAAAAGACAAATTGGTCCTGGCATACAAGCCAGAATTCCATTTGGGGACAATGTATTGGTTGTTGACATAAGAGAAAGAGTTAGTGAATTTAAAGCCGAGAGAATGCTTACAAAGGACAACGTTCCTGTAACTATCGATGCCATACTTAGATATAGGATACTAGAAGCACGGTCTAAAGACGCTATACTAAATGTCCAGAACTTCAATGAAATGATAAAGCAGGTTTCACAAACTACACTCCGAAACAATATCGGTTCAGCGCTTTTTCAGGATATATTGTCAAAGAGGGAAGAAATTAACCATGTTGTTAAAAAGATAATCTCTGAGGAAGCAATAAGTTGGGGAATAGAGGTAACGGGGGTAGAGATTCGTCAGGTCATCATCCCACAAGAGCTGGAATCTGCGATGTCTATGCAAGCTCAAGCTGAACGGGAGAAGAACGCTAGAATCACTTTTGGAGAATCAGAAGTTCAAGTAGCAAAAAGGTTTGAAGAGGCATCAAAAGTATATGCTGATAACCCAGTAGCATATGCACTGCGACAATCAAATATGTTATACGAGTCGATAAAGGTTCAAGGTAATACAATAGTTATGATTCCATCCGAGACCATCAATTCTATGGGATTTGGCAATCTGGCAACAACTATCGCTTATTTGGAGAATACAAGGAGAGCGGTATCAAAACAACAACAGCAACAACAACAAGAGCAACAGAAAACCCCTCAAAAACTAACTAAATCAGCTTCGACGGGATCATCGTCATAACCTAATGATAATATGGTTCATTTAGGTTGATACATTTCTGGAAGATTGAATGTACGCATAAACTTTGCTAAGAAGATAGGTGTTATCGTAAGTAATGATAGTTTAGAACGTCACATTTGTAACTTATTGAGATTGAAGTAATCGGCAAATCAATTTCTTGCATCAAAACATGGCGGTGCCAAAGTTTACAGCATGAATTAGATCTCCTCTCAGCTTGGGACCATTCTGATCATTCTATCTTACATGTTTTAAGGCCACCATGATAACCGAATCAGGAACAAGAGATCCGATGAACACAAGAATTATTTAGAGATAGCTATTTTCTAGGAGAACAAATAGCTTTGAATAATTTAAGCAGATGATGACTTGAGCAAGAAGAGCACATATCACTTAGTATGTAAGGGATTTCTACTTCAATACTGATTTTCGTTTATTTAGGGTCGGTATAGTAAGCGCCAAGCATATTTCTGAGTGAAGGAGGAACTTGAAGAATCTTGGGATCTGTAACAATATGCGCAGGTGGTAATCCATACTGTTGTCTTAGTCTTTTTTGCTGCAGTTCCATGATTTTAGATGCATATCCTGCCAAGTGACCAAATGACGTAAAGCTAATTGCTATTGCGGTGAGGGACAGAGCCATGACTAGCAAAGCAAGACCAACAGGAACAAGGCTTGGCTCGGTCTTGCTTTTACGATTGGTAACAGGTATCATCTTATTACACTAATGTATAGTACATTAATGATCTATTAAACCTTGATTAATTAGGTTAATGATTACTTATTCCTGGCTTTTGGCGTTATCTCATAATTCGCAATGTTCTTATAATCAGAAATATTGAAAGTGCAATTTTTCAAATTATTATATTCACGGTAACCTTTACTGAACTGGTCGCTTATCTAGATGTATTATTAAGAGATTTGGGTCATAAAGTAGGGAGGCCGTATTCATATTTTCTATCAATGATTATCCTTGTTAAGTCGTACTTAAATATCAACATGCTCTTATTAAATATTGGCAGAGTATGAGGTGACGAATAAAGCATTTACTTTACGTAGGAGCAAGCACGACCATACGAAAAAATTTAGAATGGGAGACGGAATTAGTGTCGGTGTTGTTATACTTCTCTTGCTGCTATTTTCAGTTGCGACTTTTCATTTTGAGAGAATATATGCACGTAGCCTAGCACAGCGAATGCGAACCCCTCTAATACCAAGTCTAGAATTGGTACAAAGCTTACCGTATTCCATATACCCTACAATGATAGCAGAAGATAACACTGAACTATCATGGCCACTTATTGACATAGCTACGTTGTCCTCCTAACTGGGAGGATGGTTTCAAAATTGGATAAGTTATGCTCGGTACTCCATGTGGAAACAAATGTCAATACACTAAAAGGTTTAAGCTCATGAATGAAGATTAGACATTAGTTTATTTTCTAGTTCGGCTTCTTTTTCTTTAAGCTTAGCGAATCAGTCATATACATAAATTTACTAGAGAGACTATTTAGATTATCAAGAGAAGCCGGGTAAAGCAAGTTTAAAAATGGAAACTAAAGCAAAGTCTAAAAGATAGACAAATCGCTTTACATTCTTGACTCTATAAACACGAATTTTTGTAACCATAAGAACCTGACAATAATAAAAATCCCAAATCCTGCCATCGCACCAGAGCTTATGAGATCTATAATTTCTTGTTGCTGTTCTTCTGTGACAAAGAAAGTCGCTTCAAGAAGCTCACCTGCCATCCATACACCAAATGATGCTATCATTGCAATTCCAAATATTCCTCCAACGAGAACATGTGAGTTTTTTAATTGAAGGAAAGAGTAAGCAACCATCAATCCAAATCCTGAGACTACGAAGCAGAGTTTTGCAAATATGCCATAATTAATGACCTCAAAAGATTCTAAGAGCGAGTGAATTCCATATGCTAGTAACGAGGCGAATAGAAATGAAGATAGGATTCTCTGACTTTCAGTTTTTATATTTATTGCGAAATAAAGAGGAATAATACAGGCGGCAAAAACTATGCATGGAACGATAAGTTGAATCGGTTCCATACCTTATATCTAATCCTTCAGATCGTAAAACCTATTAGAGATTCTTTCGAGAGCGTCTTGATTTGGTTCTGCTTCAATCTTGGTATCTGCGATGCCTTGGTAGCTCACTGTTATCGAGCGTAACGTACTTTTATAATATGCTATCTTCTTTCCACTGGCTATTTCCGATCTATAGAGAACTAAAAGGCCGCATTTGATCAGCTCATTGATCTTTCTGTAGGTAGTTGAATGTGGTAGTCCTTGGGTTCGGATTATATCACTGGCTGACCTGTCAGAGAAGGAGGTGGATTGCAATATCTTTTCCATACTTGAGTCTGATAAGGCAGACATGATATGAGTTTTGAGTCTCTTGCTTTGTATTATTATCATAGTTCAAATCCCAACTGTGGGACTCAATGTTTAGAAATGAAGAGGAATTTAATAAATTCATTGTTTAAGAATGCATGATTTGAAAAAGGGATCAACGGTAATCATAGTATCAGGAATAGCTGCTGCTGTGGTTATTGGGCTGGCAGTAAGCATTCATCTTAGGCTTTCAGCTTTGGAACCAGAAGGTCATAGGGCAGATGAAACACCGCAAGAGGTTATGAATGAGATTCTAACAGGACAACCCGCCCACCAAGAAAAAGGTGAGGAGAGCGAAGAAAGACATGCTGAGGAGCAGGAAGGATCTGCCCACTCTGAAGATGAGGCGACTAAAGTGGAAGGACATGAAGAAAACAGATGAAACACTTGTCAGTATCATCAACTTGTGACAACTATGCTAAATGACCTTAGGATCGTGTCTATAACTTGATACACTTCTGAATGTGGATCCTTAGCCTTGTCCAGCAACAAGACTCTTCAAGCGAACAATTCGGGCAATTTTTAGGCGAAGTACTGAGGTTGCAGTCTTTAGGATGACATTCGCAATCTGCACATTCAATATGCATAAGCTATTAACTCATATCATTACATCTTTTAAAAAAAGTTTTGGAAATCAGAAGCTAAATCCACAATATTTCTATAAGTAGCCCCATATCAAATCACTTAAGGTAATATGACCGACTCTGCAAAGGTAATGAAGATACTATATTCACTATTTTTCTTTTTCATTGCTGGTCTATGTGAAATTGGCGGAGGTTACCTAATCTGGCTGTGGCTTCGTGAAGACATGAGTTGGGTACTTGGTGTCATCGGCGGATTTGTCTTGTTTTTATACGGCATAGTACCTACTCTCCAACCTTCTCATTTTCACAGAATATACGCAGCTTATGGAGGCGTCTTTATTGCAATGGCTCTGTTATGGGGCATGCTCTTTGAGAATGTCATTCCTGACTTTTATGATATATTGGGAGCCATAATAGCAATAGTTGGGATAGTCATAATATTTTACGTTCCTAGGAGAGGCGAAGAATCACTATGGCAGAAATCATAATCACGAATAGCCTGGCATTAAACATACTCGCAAGTATCATATTGTTCTTTGTCGCAGCGTTTGCTGAAATTGGAGGTGGTTACCTTGTATGGAAATGGTTACGTGAAAGAAAAGGAGTTGCGTTTGGTCTATTTGGTGGAGTCATTCTATTCATTTATGGTATCATTCCTACACTGCAACCAGCTAACTTTGGAAGAGTCTATGCTGCTTATGGCGGAATCTTTATTGTATCTGCAATTATATGGGGAATTTTTGTGGACAAGAAGAAGCCAGACAGGTTTGAAGTTATAGGTTCATTGACTGCTATTCTAGGTGCAATCATTATATT
>JARBAV010000310.1 GCA_029237515.1 Nitrososphaerales archaeon | reverse complement strand
TTAGGGAATATCTGTAAAGTTTAACTAGTCGTTTGGAGTATATAATGTATGATGGGATTTGGTACGCAATCCATACTGTTAGACGGAGCCAAATATGGCGCAATTGCGGGGGCCATTGCAACCTGGTCAATATCATCTATTCTTGCCTTAGTGGAGGCGAGTATGGGTTTGCCTATTGGGGCGTTCTATTCTATCATTGGAATTACGTTGGGGATGGATAATGTGGTAGCTGCTTCATATTTCGGATTTGGTCTTCATATCTTGATAGGAACTCTGATGGGAGCTCTTGTAGGCGCGGCAATCGTTCGATTGGTTTCAAATAGCCCATTTAAAGGAATTCTAGCAGGAATGGTAGCGGGTATAATAATTTGGTTAATCGTATTTCTTCCTATCACTGCATTTCTTGTACAACCTTCTATTACTCAAATCGTCACATTATTGGCACTTACGACCAACTTTTCAATATCGACGACTGAGGTCAACCAATTTATGCAAACTACCGCCTTGAGTTCTGTGCTTTTCCACCTAATTTGGGGGGCTTTGTTCGGTTTCATCATAAGCTCCCTTTTTAGAATCAAATCATATAGAAACACGAATTGGAAAGCAAACTTAGAAAGCTATATGGCCGACAAAGAAGATCAACAGGCTTCAAGAATCAGATTTAGGGTCCTAGGCATCGGTGTCCTGGCGGGATTCTTGGCTTCTGCTTGTATTAGTGGCCTCATCCTCGTAGTAGAAAAAACGATAGATATCCCAGTAGGAACTTTTTATCTGGTACTAGTATCATCATTCACACAAACCCATCTAGAATCAGTGAATATGATCGTAGCTGGTCTACTGTTGCATTTGTTCACCGGTAGCATCATCGGTGCTGTAATATCAATACCTTTTGCTTTAAGAGACCATAGAATCCTATCAATAATGCATAAATACGCTCCGATTTATGGACTCATCTGCGGGGTGATAATTTGGGCGTTTCTGTTTGTTCCGATTACCTTTTGGGTGATTGTGCCGCTTCTAGGCGATTTGGATCAAAATCAGCTAATAGTTCAACAGACTCCTGTAGGAACTTCTTCATCAATAACGGTAGGTGAACTCCTTTCGATAAATGATAAAATCCTAATCGGAGCACTAGTCTTTAACATGTTTTATGGATTAGTTGCTTCAATCATTGTTAAATCTATGACAGGAAAATTAGTGAGTCAACCAAATAATATTCGGGAGATTTCAATGTGATCAACGTTCGTTCCATTCCTAGTCACCTGAGATCAATTTTCGATCATTGAGTGCATATGATGGAACAATTATTGCGGAGGGGGGGTATTTACAACATTTAGATTCGGGAAAAATCTGATAATGGAACGCATTCAAATGATCAGTATTTCTATTTGGAGTCTCGATCTCTATCTGTGATTGGCTCCAAGTCGCGCCAGTCCATTCTTTGCCCACCTTGCTTTAATCATGTTTAACTTGCAGGATGATCAGCAGTTGGGTCGAAGGAATTTTTGAATCACTCGCATGACAACTAAAAGGACAATCTTGACTTGTGTCTGATTTGCATAAATACTTTCAGGGTCATTTAAGCCAAATACTGGGGGATCAATTGAAGAACAAATCGCATCTAAGTCGTGTACGCATTTGGAGTTGATCAAAGGGTACTTTTATATCGTAAGGTGTGAAATATATTCGCATTGAATCGAATACCTGCAAAGCGAGATCCCGTGATCGTGATTACTGGTTCATGTCAGAATTTTGAGAAGGAAAGGAGCAAAATTATTAAATTTATCGGAGATCTTGAATTAGGAGCAAAGACGAAGGTTGAATATCAATGTTATTCGACAGGAATTTCTATGGGATGGGAATTCTTTGAATTGTGTTTAGATCCTGACCTTGTTTATTCGCTATTTAGTATATTTCCGGATATGAAAAAAGAAGAAGGTACAATGGCGGAGCAACAATTTGTCCACTGGCTTTCCAAACAGTTTAAGAAAAGAAAACTAGAATATTATTTAAAGTTAAATGATGTTCCGCGTGAAAAAGTATCGGGATTTAGACTTGATCCAAATAATTATAGAGACGATAGTCTACTAGAGGAATGGAGATGACTAACCACCCCGACGTAGAATGTGTCAATATTGAGAGATAATCTTGCTCAAGTAGATTATTGATTACTCTAGTTAGAAGAGTTAATGTGGGTTACTATTCTTCAATACTATTGAATACTTTCACATCTGTACTACATTCAAATAAGTATTAATAAAACACAAAAGTTCTGATGACTTTCATTATAACGATGTGATCAAATTGAATGAATTTTTCCATCCTTTTGGTCCTATCCCAGTGGACTGGACCAGGTTTTTTATACTAGAGTCGCACCATGTACCATTGACTTTCTGGACTAACACTGGTATGTCCATTAGTTTTAGCATGGGTAAATCGTTTTCGCTATCGCCCAATCCTATGAAAAAAGTTCTTCTAGAATGGTACTTTCGTTTGAAGAGATTAATGAGTACGCGGGTGGCCTTCCCTTTGTCATTTCCCTGAGTAATATCAGTGAACCTACCTCCGTGTATTACTTTTAGCCCTTTACTTCTGCAGACTCTAGTTAACCTACTCAAGTCGGATGGCTCTATTTCTAAAATTGTTTCCCCATACTCGCGTTTTGACATTCGCTTCGCGAAGGGCAATGGAATTTGTACTTTTTTAGTAATTTCATCCAATGTCATATCCGCTGTCCCCTTAAAGTCAATTTGGAGCTCCCTTCTAATTCTATCTAACAGCTCTCTTATTTCATTGGAATGACCTCCTATTTCGACAATGCTATATCCGTCCTTTCTGGTACCTGGCGTCATCTCAAAATCATCGAAATATCCGTCTGGAATCACTACCGCCCCTCCATTTTCGATTATGAAAGGGTCAGACAACCCAAGCTTATTTCTGATGTACTCCTGTTCGCTGCGTGTCTTGGCGGAACAAAGAATTACAGGGATTCCCATTCTCGAGAATTTTCTTACAAGTAAATCGGAGCAGTCAAATCTTCCACTGTATATGTCAATAAGTGTACCATCAATATCAGTGAAAACAATCTTCTGCGACGTGTTATTATTCATTAGTAGATATGGAAGCCTTTCTCCTACACCTATTTCTTGATTACGACAATCATCCCTCTAGTCGAGAACTTAATGGTCGAATTGCATACCTGTCGCAGTCATATATACCGCCATTTTGGATGATATCAACTGCTTTGGCATTTCGAATAAAATGAGACTTAAATCAGAAGAAATTAAGGACGCATCTAGACCAAGGGACAAACCGTCTGCTTCCTGACATTAATCCGATTTCTCAATAATTTAGATCGGGACCAGACAAAGAAGCCACTAAAGGCAATCAAACTCGGGAAGCGTTTAAAGGCAACTAGGAATAATTAGAATCTCTGGGATATGAATATATGAAATTCCCATTACGGAATTTGATATTTGAAAAGATACAACAGGCAGGAAACATCACTGATGTTGAGCTCTTGAATAGCCTCAATAAGGAGGAGATCCAAG
>JARBAV010000309.1 GCA_029237515.1 Nitrososphaerales archaeon | reverse complement strand
ACTTGTGGTAAATCTATTGATCCTACATCACTACGATCCAGATCTAATACTTTCGCCTTCAAGCTACTTAACCACCACTTCTACGATTTTAGGCTCAAGAATTTTCGTATTCTTGTGCCTAATTGGCATTCTCAGCTTTACTAGTCTTTTTGGAACTCCAGGAATAGAGCCCCTTACTACTATAAAATCACCGTTTAATGCTCCGAAGTGCTTGAATCCCCCTTTACGGTTGATGTTAAGTCCTTCTTCCGAAGTGTTACCTATTAACAATATACGTTTATTATATTCGATCCTTTGATGAAACCCCCGTTGACCCTGTCTCGGTACTGTGAACATTACAACTGCTGGAGATATGGGACCAAGTGTCCCAACCGCGCGAACACTTTTTCTTGATTTGTGTTGCTTTTTCTTGACTCCAAATCGGGTAATTGGACCTTCTACGCCTTTTCCCCGTGTTATACCGGCTACATCTATCGATTGACCTGTTCGAAATATATCAGTCACTTTTATCTTCTTACCCATGATCGATTTTGCATACTCGAAGTTTTGCTTTGTATCACCACCAGTAAGCTGAATTTCAAAAACATAGGGTTTCTTCTGTGATAATCCAGCATCTTTAGGTGACACTGAAACTAATACGTATACATAAGTAATACTATCGAGATAACCTTCTACTTTCCTCATTGCCTCTTCCGAGGATCCTTGGCGAACCTTTTTTTTCTGATCCCTACTTGTGTCTTGAGATCCTATGTCAAACATTACATGCCTGCCGCTGTAATCGAGTCGATATCCTCGTATACCAGTTATAGTCAATGGCGGGGTCGCCAGTAATGTAGAAGGGTTTGCCAACTGCTTACCAAAATTGGGGGTTCTGTCTCGATCATCAATAGTCACGACGCTCAACATTCCTACCTTAAACCCAGCAAATGCCCCAAGAACGGGCTTAGGTTCTGTACTTTGGGCCCAATTTCGAACCCTAGCTTCTAGGCTTTTTGCTCTAGCTCTAGGTCTAAATGCCACACTGCCCCTTCGTGGAGAGCTATATTTTCTATGGCCCATGGATAGACCATCCCTCTCCCTACCCCTTTAATAAATTTATACAAATTTACTGAAATTTCAAATTTCACTTGGATGCCAAATGTCAAGTTACGCTCGAATACTATTGATTATGGCAAGTGAGCCCAACAAGGCTTCCTCCAATCTGACAGTGTTGGTGCCTTGCAGCGGAAACATATTGATAGCCAGCGATGAACCAACGAGATCTTTATCTATCTTATTCACAATCTCCCAAACGTCATTTCGTGGCGAACCAAAAATCAATACTACCTCGGAAGTGTGTTTAAAGCTCTTAGTGAGGGACGGAATGATGAGAGGTATTGGTTTTCCTCTCCGCGTAGTGATAAGGAATCTTATGCTAGAAAGCCTACGTGTGATTTCTGACAGAGTGCGGACAATCATAACGTGATATCCCCAGTACTCGCTGTCGCCTACCATTCCAATGATCTCGTTAGCGACCAGCTGACCTTGTTTAACTGATAATTTGAAATTAGCCTTTCTAGTAGTTTCGGTTTTGCCTACAAAAGGCACAGTTCGATCCAGACCAACATCTACAACCCACTTACCCCTATCTCTCAGTAGAACCCCCGCTCGAGACTCTTCACCTCGAATTTCTGAGGCCCTTAGAAACTTCTTATGATGTGGTGATTGTATCGGGGGCAACATTCCGGCAAATTGCAGCAATTTCATTTTAGGATACAGCAGTTTCCTCAAATATTGAGGAGTATCCAAATATTCAAGCAGCAAAGTAATCAATTTAGCGTCATCTGGTCGTACTGTTGAGGATGCGTCATGGTACACGTAAACTTTTTCCACTCGAAATATAGATAGGGCGCGGGCGAATTGAGCCACTCTTAAACTCTTTTCCAAGAGAGATTTCGAATCGATTAACGACGAATCAGGGAGCGCTACAGACAGGGTAGGGAAGGGTATTTCCATCTATTCTTTAAGTAACAAATCGACTTTGGATTGTAGCCCCCCATCGGCACCAAAGGCAATATCTCGTACCAAGCCTTTCCGATCTACAAGAATAGTAGAAGGTGTTCCCCTAAGATTGTACTCCTCGAAAGTGAGAGCTGCAAACTCTTTGGATAAAAGATAGTGTTTTGCACGATCAAATAGCATCTGCTTGTCCTTGGTACTGTAGGTCGGGTAACCGTCCACGTTTGCTTCAAGAAAATCTAGTATCTGACTTTCTTGAACTTCGCCAGGTCTTCTTACTAATGCATCCATTGCGACAGGGTGAGGAATGCTATAAGGAAGTTTGTTTCCGTTGTCGAGTCTGCCGTACATTCGAAGAGCGCGCAATGTTTCACCGATCACTTCACCTTTTGATAGGAGTAGTTTCAAATTGTCCAAGGTATTCTTGTCATAATCTTCAAAAGCGGTAGCAACTCCCAACACTTTTACCTCGCTCTTGTCACTATTATTATACACTGCAATAGCCTCAGGTATGCCATACAAGAAACACCCGGGACAGTTAACCTGAAACACTTCAACAACAATTACCTTGCCCAGTTCTTTATCTATATTAGTCGGTACTCCTTGAACCCATTCGCCAATTCTTAAATTCGGCGCTTTTTTCCTAATGAACGAATCCAAGATCGTAACGAAGAATTTCTAACTGAACTCACTGGCCCTTAGCAGTATCTCTTTGCTTAGCTAACTTCGCATAGCTTTCGAGTTCTTCATCAAGCACTTTCCGCATAGTCTTTGTATTTGTGTCAATAACAGCCATTTTGATATTTCTGGTGCTGTTCTTGTCTTCGCTAACCAAATAAATTGATTCAATCGCCAAGGAACCACATTCCTCTAGACTGATGTCCATCTTATAGCTTTTTTCCAGATATTCTGTAACCTGATCGCTTCCCGCTCCAATTGCCACAGCATCGTAACCGATATAAGTTCCGCTAGGATCAGTTAAATACAATGATGCACCAGTTTCGTCCACTCCTGCTAAAATTAGAGCAACACCAAAAGGCCTTACACCAGCATATTGTGTAAATTGTTGTGCCATATCGGCAATATTCTTTGCGACACCCTCGACATCAACTGGTTCATCGTAAATCAACCTGTTACTCTGGGCAAAAAATCTTGCGTGATCCACCTGTGATCTAGCGTCCGGAATATAACCTGCTGCAGCGACGCCTATGTGATCATCTACTTGAAATATTTTCTGGGTAACATTTGAAATTTGCAATTTCCGTGTCTTTTCTTCAACCGCGAGGATGACCCCTCCATTGTACTTCAATCCAACTGCAAGAGTGCCTCTTCTGACCGTCTCTATTGCATATTCTACCTGGTAAAGCCTCCCATCAGGAGAGAAAACTGTGATAGCTCTATCATATCCCGCTGCTGCTGGTAACAATTCATTCTGATCTACTTAGATGAGTTCAATTTAAATTTACCTTGGGTCACTCATATGTCTACTCGAGGAAAAAATTGTTTTATGAAAGAGGAGAGTGTCACTTTTTTAGGTCACAGGAACATTAGGTGCCTCCACAGTAAGACGATAGAAATTACGAAAGCGGTATCGTTAAGTACTAAAGGAGATTGTATAGCTGGAGTTTCTGCAAGCAAGGCGTGTAGTGACTTTGATAGTGAATTCAAGGCAAAATTGTCCGAGATTGGGAGGAAGGTGAATCTTGAAATTATTATAGGTGAGAGGAACTTTAGGATGCATGGTTTCTCAGATCAGCGTTTGACTTTGTCGCATAACCACGATATAGTGATCCGAAAAAGTAGCTACGTATGCCCTCGAACCCTGTGTGTGCTTTGTGACAAAGCATCCTCTGATATACCAAGAGATTTAGTAATGAAACTACAAGACCCTACCACAGTTGCAAAATTGAACATATTTATTGAGTAGTAAGAGCATGATTAATCAAAGCAAATTAATTATACATTTTCCCCCGTTATTCTTTCGTATACAAAGATATACCGATCGCTAATTTCATTGATTAGAAATTCAGGAATTCTGGGAGGCTTAGGGGATTCTCCTCTCGAGGTCAATCGAAGCATTTCTTGCTTGAACCCAATTTCAATGAGCCAATCGCGTAAAAGTTGCTTGTCATAGCTTCCTTGTGTTTGGCCAGGTTGGTAGTCACTCTCAAGCCAAATTCTAGATTCATCTGGGCCTATGGAGTCCGCCAGGTTTAATTCATTGCGTTCATCAAACCCAAATTCAAGCTTGACATCCGCAATTATGAAGCCTGATGATTTCGCGACGGAGCCCATGGTTTTGTAAATCGCTATTGATGTGTCTTCAATCTCTCCGAGAGTATCCTTACTAATGATACCCGAATCTAGAACTTTATCTCTTGTAACTGGAACATCATGCTCTTCGGATTTAGTTGTTATCTCAAAGAGTGGATAAGGTAGCTTCTCGCCTTTCTTCAGAGTTAAATTCATTCCAAAAAGGTATTTGAAGTCGGTGTCTGTGGCATACCTTTCCAACATAGATCCATAGTAGTAACCTCGAACGATGAATTCATATGGAATCATCGAAAGTTTCCTAACTTCCATTGCATTTTCTTTTCTCAGTCCTATGAAATGACTGGGAACATCCAACTTATTAAACCAGAAGTTCGCGAACTTACATAATACCTTTCCTTTATTCGGAATTCTCTGTTCAAATTTTATGTCGAATGCTGAAACTCTGTCGCTAAATTTCAATAGCAAATTTCCATTTTCAAGTTGGAAAATATCTTTAACCTTACCCTCGCGCAGTAGGCGCATAGTTTTTATCCTCAAAAGAACCCCGCATTCCAATTTATACTTATTTCAGTAGTCGCAATCTTGGATGAGAGGAGGTCATGGTGGGACTTGAACCCACGACCTAAGGTTTACAAAACCTTCGCTCTAACCAAGCTGAGCTACATGACCAGCACTTTAGTTGAACCTAGTCAATAGGTATTTAATAAGTTGTTCATCAAAATTATCCGTTGTTTCCTTCGAGTAATTATTGTTTTCCTCTGGAGATCGGACATGAATATGGCAAGTAATGCTAAGAAGAAATACTCAGTACTGGTGTCGATAGCAAATAAGAAATATCTCCCCGATCCTGAAGGAGAGACTATCCTAAAGGATCTGATCCTAAAAGGAGGTTATGATGAAGTCGAGGCAGTAAGGTGTTCAAAAACCATAAATATGCTAGTCAGATCAAGAACTGAAGAACAAGCCAGGAGATTGGTCTTAAGAATATGCACTGAATTAAGGCTCTTTAATCCTGTCGTAAGTAAGTGCGTTGTCACAGTTACATCTTCGAAAAGTTGAGAGCCTATCTTTTTTACTAAAATTATTTGAAATATTATACAGGTGGTAAGTTATTGATCCCAAAACTAGGAATATTTGAAATGGTTGCTCGTGTTCCAACCCAAGACATTCTTTATACTTGTTTTTTACCTTTAACTATTCAGCTGAGTTTCTAAGGAACCTACCTACCTGAAATTAGATGCTTCTTTATGCGCTATTCCTAGCCAACTTCCATATTACCGAAATAATCCCTGTTGGCATGATTGGAACCCCAAAGCAAAAATGCGAAGGAGCACACATTAAATACCTGTAACTTGGTACTTATAAACAAACCTGACGATGAGAAAAATCGGTGTCATTGTATTCCCTGGCACAAATTGTGATCGAGACGTATTCTACATTTTGTCTGAGGTAATGCATCTAGAAGCCGAATACGTTTGGCATAACAGACAAACCTTGGATGGTTTTTCAGGGTTAATACTTCCTGGAGGGTTCTCCTATGGAGACAGATTAAGAGCTGGCGTAATTGCAGCTCATAGTCCTGTCATAACTGAAGTGAAGAAGATGGCAAGGGATGGCGTACCGGTATTAGGAATTTGTAATGGATTTCAGATATTGATTGAATCTGGTTTACTCCCTGGTGCTTTAGTGAAAAATGAACACTTGTGCTTCGTATGTAAATGGGTTGATGCTAAAGTTAGGAATACCCATACTCCGTTTACAAAATTATTCCGAAAAAATCAAAAAATAAGGATGCCAATCGCCCATGGTGAGGGTCGGTATGTCGCAGATGGTCCAACCATAAAGGAATTAAGGCAAAAGGATCAAATCGTGTTGAGCTTTTTGAATGAAAATCCAAATGGATCACTCGAGTCGATTGCAGCAATATGCAATCCTGAAGGGAATGTAGTAGGGATGATGCCTCACCCTGAGAGAGCTTCCGAAAAAGTATTGTCACCGGTCGCCGACAACATAGATGGTTCAACGTTTTTCCAATCTCTGGTGCATCATTTAGGTGATACTCAGACGAAGTAATGGTTTGGGATGTAAGAATTGAGTGTACTAACCACAGCTGAATTCTCATACTTGAAAAAATCTTTGAACCGGCGTCCTACCGAAACAGAATTGCAAATGGTAGCCGCTGAATGGTCTGAGCATTGCTCATACAAATCATCAAAAAAGTATATTTCGCGCTTGCCTGTTTCAGGAGCTCGAATTGGGATTGACAGTGGCTATGATGCAGGACTTATTGAAATAGGTGATGATCTTGTTCTAACAGTTCGTATAGAAAGTCATAACCATCCTTCTGCCATAGAACCATACGGAGGTGCAGCAACGGGAGTTGGTGGTGTCGTTCGAGACATTTTGTCGGTGGGAACTAGACCTGTGGCACTTATGAACGGGCTTCGGTTCGGAGAGATTAATGGTCCCGACTCAAAGGTAAATCAACATACACGTTGGCTTCTCCAAAACGTTGTAAGGGGTATTTCAGACTACGGTAACTGTATAGGGGTTCCTACAATTGGCGGAGAGCTTGAATTTGATACTTCGTTTAATAATTATTGTTTGGTTGACGTAGTGTGTATAGGCCTAAGTCAGACAAATGAAATAATTTCAAATCTCGCGGACATCGATGACCTGCTTTTTCTGGTAGGTGGGTCTACGGGCAGAGACGGAATTCATGGAGCGGCGTTCGCGTCTACAGGGTTAGTTCACGAAAACAGATCAGCTGTCCAGATACCTGATCCTTTTCTTAAAAAGATACTCATTGAAGCAATTTTGGAGGCTACTAAGAATAGATATATCAGAGCAATGAAGGATTTAGGCGGAGGCGGTCTTGCATGTTGCTTGTCAGAAACGTCCCACAATCTGGGGAAGGGCTTCGATGTCGACCTTTCTCTTGTAAGACTCAGAGAAGAAGGAATGAGTCCAATAGAAATTTTGATCTCCGAGTCTCAAGAAAGAATGCTCTTGATTGTAGGTAAGGAAAATAGAGAATCTCTTGAAAAAATACTTGCCAAATACGATATAGGCTATTCTATTATTGGAAAAGTTTCTTTCGGCAAGAAGATCAAGATAAGGTATAATTCGGAAGTAATAGCTGACATTCCGGCACATATCGTTACATGTGCGCCACTATTGAACAGAAAATCGACACGTCCTTCTTACTTGAAAAGGAAATATGCTACTAGAGTAGATTCACCCAAGGACATTGGCTCAATCTTGCTGGAATTACTGCATAGGCCTAACATTTGCAGTCGTTCCTGGATCTATGAACAATACGATTCTGAAGTTGGGCTAAAGACTGTGTTGAGGCCAGGAGAAGGCGACTCTTCAATTCTGTGGTTAGGTAACGGAAAATATGTTGCGATGTCTATGGATGGTAACAGTAATCAATGCTATTTCGACCCATACCAAGGGACACTTGGGTGTATATCAGAAGCTGTTCGTAATGTGATCTGTTCTGGTGCTTCCCCTGTAGGACTAGTCGACCATCTGCAGTTCGGAAGCCCTGAAAACCCTCAAGTGTTTTGGACGTTTCAGCAGGCAGTAGCAGCGATTAAGGACTATTGTGATTTCTTCAGACTACCCGTGATAGGTGGGAAAGTGAGTTTTTACAACGAGAGGAACGGTTTACCTATAAAACCAACACCAGTTGTAGGCGCGATAGGTATAGGTCACAACCTGAAGAAGATAGGCAGAGCCCGACTGGACCCACAATGCAGTATATTTTTAGTCGGTCACACTAAAGAAGAGATGGGTGGATCAGAATATTATCTATCCTACCACAGGACTGATACCGGAAATATTCCGAAGCTCAACTTAGCAGAGGACAAGAGGAATGCATTGGCCATTTCTAATCTAATATCTAGCGGTGTTGTGAAGTGTGTTCATGATTGCTCTAGGGGTGGCATCGCGGTGGCACTGGCGGAGCTCGCCATAAACGGAAATACGGGATTTGATGTTGATATTT
>JARBAV010000308.1 GCA_029237515.1 Nitrososphaerales archaeon | reverse complement strand
GCATATTGCCTTTCCTCCTCCGTTGACGCTCTGAAAATATGTGAGAATAGATCTGGAAGATTCTCTCGTACCCAACCATCAAGTACAAAATATCTTTTTTCGTTTATCCAAGTAGTCTTAGTGCTATCTAAATCAATTTCATCGCTGAACGCTCCACTTTCCACCCGGTCGATGAGCATAAAAATACAGTTATTTGGGTCTGGATCATGAAGTACCTGTGCAGGCCTACCTTGCACTATCCCCGATTTTACTCTCTCCATCAGACCGACTGGACGAATAAATGAACCAAGGACTGATAGCTTTCTCCCGTTCACTTCGTGGACTCTACCTATGACTAGAATACGGTAGTCATTTTCGTTCTGTGCTGCAAATACATAATCTCCACGCTTTATGCGCCCACGCCCAAACAATATCTATACAAAAACACCCGCTAAAATTATAGTTTTTGATCCTGGTTTTGTTAGGGGATCATAGAAAATCAGGATATTTAACAACTTGATCAGGTTTCAATCTTTAGTATGAAATATTCGAAGAAACTACATTTATTAATCAGATCACCTGCAGTATGTTTGTAAAACGTGCAAAGATTCGACGACTTGGATATGAAGATTTTGACTGAGCTCACACGCGACGCTAGCATTTCTGTTCCTCGCCTTAGTAAGAAATTGGATGTAAATGCTTCCGTCTTATATAGCAGGATTAAGCGTTTGTCCAAACGCGATCTCATTCAGAAATTTACAGTTATTATAAACGAAGGTATGCTGGGAATTAGTGTAAGAGCCATTGTTGGGATAAACAGAGATCCTAAGCAAAAAGAAAGGATTCATGCAGAGCTTCTTAAAATTCCGGAGATACGATCAATTTCTGAGGTTACCGGTAGATTTGATATGGTTGTAACAGTTAATGCCAGAACCTTGGAGGAATTGCACAATGTTGTAATAGAGCTGATAGGGAAAATTGAAGGAATTCAAAATACTGAAACCTTTGTAGAAATGCAGAGAACCGATAAGGACCCAGCCTACGGACTGCAACAACAGATATTAAGGTAATAGTTAGAAATAAGATTCTTTTGGTTTCTCCTGCGTTATCTTCAAATATCCGAATCCTATGTCTAGTATTGAAAGTAATTGGCCGTAGTACAGCGAAAGTTTACTGAGATAATACAGACGCTCAAGTTAGCAAAGAAAACGAGCAAGGATGACTATGTAACTCATATGCGATTGGTTTTACTTGGGATGGGCGTAGTGGGTGGCATAGCTTTTGTCATAAAGTTAATTGCAGAATTTATTACGTTTGGCGGCAGACAATAACTAAATCTGTCACCTGTATCCTTAATAAATGAATTACGAACGAGAATAATTTTGTCTCACTCCAAGATAAGAAACAAAGCACCCTTGCCATAAGTTTATTCTCAGGTAGAATAAAATCGCTCTCGAAGTGTTTTAATCACCCTCTGTCTATACCTTGAATATTATTGCAGAGTCAGGATCTAAGCATTGCCACTATCGGTTCTCATTGTGCGTTGCAATTAATGAAAGGAGCAAAAGATGAAGGCTTCAAAACAGTTCTAGTATGCAAAAAAGATAGAACATCTCTGTACAAGCGATTCAAGTTCATAGATGATATCTTTGAAATCGACCAGAATTCAGAATCGATATCTCCAGAGTGCCAGGAATACCTTAAGGAAAATGGTTGTATTTTAATACCTCACGGATCGCTTATTGCATACTCAGATATTGATTATATCGAACACATCACTGTACCTATTTTTGGTAACAAATGGATATTGAGATGGGAGGCAGATAGAAATTTAAAACAAGAGTTGATGACGTATGCTGGCTTAGCTACTCCTCAGGCTGTGAAATCAAAATATGACATTGATCGACTGTGTATTGTAAAGTTGCACGGCGCTGCTGGAGGGAGAGGATATTTCCTGGCTTGGAACAAGGAAACCTTTGAAAAAGGGGCACTCGATCTTACTAAGCAGAAGGTGATCAGGAGCGAAGATGATCTATATATTCAGGAATATGTAAAGGGAGTTCCGGTCTATCTTCATTATTTTTATTCTGCAATCAACAATGAAATAGAATTCCTTGGCGTTGACAGAAGATACGAAACTGATATAGATGGACTGGGAAGGATTCCGGCCAGTCATCAATTGGGGATAGGAATTCAGACTTCGTCGTATAATGTAATTGGAAATTTCCCACTCGTCCTAAGAGAGTCATTGCTAGGAAAAGTGTATTCGATGGGCGAGGACTTCGTGCAAGCAGCAAGACAGTTGGTACCTCCAGGTATGATAGGTCCATTTTGCCTTGAAGGCGTCTGCGATGCGTCAGGGAATTTCGTTACTTTTGAATTTTCCGCGAGGATTGTTGCGGGTACCAACCTGTATGTGATGGGATCGCCTTATTCTTGCCTCATATATGATGATCCAATGAGTATGGGAAGAAGGATTGCCTTGGAAATAAAAAATGCTCAAAAGAATACTGATTTGAAAGTCATTCTTACGTAGCAAGAATGATTGGTTGACTCGCACCCACCGAAAAAATTTAAGCTCCCTTCACCCACCTGTCAACTTGGCGAATTTTCCCTTTCTTTCAGTACTTGAGATATAATCTAGATTAGCAAGAGCTATCTTTGCTGATTCACGGACTTCCTGGCTTTCATCAAATAGAGCTTTCTTGAGTGAATCTCTCCCTTGCTCGGAACCGATCACTCCAACTGCGATGGCGGCCTCATGTCTAACAAACAAGCTAGGATCTGAATTGATAGAATTGGACAATGTAATCAGTGCCTCTGTGAACCCCAGCTGTCCCAACGCAAAAGCTGCCTCATGTCTAACCAACGCATCTTTATCATTCGTCAACGTGTCACTTATCGCTTCTACGACTCTTCTGCCTCCTATTTCAGCAAGGATGCAAACTGTTCTGGTTCTGATCACATTGTCTTCGTGATGAAGCAATTGCTTGAAGTACTCTATATCTCTACTATCAAAATGCCTCTCCATCTCGTGAAGTAACCCGATACGTGATTTGTCATCAAATTTGGTATTTTGTTCGAAGCTCAACTTTCTTAAGGATTATCCATCCATCGATTTCCATATATATTATGGCATCAAGGCTAAGTTGTAGAAGCCGAATATGCTTGAGCCACTAAAGATCCTCCTCTCTCATCTAATCGATGACAAGTATCATAGAATAGGATGG
>JARBAV010000307.1 GCA_029237515.1 Nitrososphaerales archaeon | reverse complement strand
GCAATATGAGATGCAACTGACAAATAGATTTCAGATAAAATCCGAGCATCGAATAATCGATTTCTTAAATAGTCAACCGGTTGGAAGGATATGTTCCATCGATATTGATGGATTTCCTCAAGTTATACCCATGAATTTTGTTTTCGCAAAGACACGGCACGAGATGAAAATGAATAAACATTCTACTCCATTTGATTCGGATGCGATCTACATGCATTCGCATCCGTTTGGAGAGAAAATTGAAAATATTAAGAGAATTTCAAAAGTCGGATTTGAAGTGGATCAGCATGTCTGCTTTCTACCCTCGTATTATTTTCATCCAACAGATGCGTCACAAGCAGATACACTCTATATTAGTGTTGTAATAAAGTGTAACGCGTACTTGGTTGATGATGCCATCGAAAAAGCTTTTGCATTAAACTTGTTGATGAAGAAATACCAAACTGAAGGAATCTATGAATCACTAAATCAGTCCATGCGATCAGTACGTGCAGTCAGTGTGATTAAAATTGTTCCCCAGGATATCCGAGGAAAATATAAGATCGGTCAGCACTGGACGCCGAATTACAGACTAAAGATAGCAGAGAAAATTAAAAGACGCGAAGGCATCATTAACTCTAGGCAAATTCTTAACATTATGGGTTTAGAGGTGGATCGCACAGGAAAACTATATGTAAAGAGAGAACCGGTTATGTAGCCTAATTCTTTAGGCTGGTGCCCGTTTGGGAAATTGCATATTATTTCTTAGTTATTTACGTCCGCACATTTGAAATGCGAACATTACAAGTCCAGATGTTTCGCCTGAAAGCCTGTAGGCATAAAAATTGTTAGTATCTTTTGGCATGAGTTCAGATTTCAAGATGGATGCATCGGATTTTGAGATTGTGAGTTTCGCAAGACGATTGACTAAAATATTGTCCCACGACGGTTGGGGAAGATGGTCCTTTTTCATAGCAATTAGCGATACAATTCTCTTAGGTTCGGTTCTGTCGACTATGATGTAATAATCGAAGTCGTCTTGCTCTTCGAACGGATCCTTTGTAGTAAAGGGATCGATGTCGACATACAATTTAAGGCTTTGTCGGAATGCGTCAGACAGTGTATTCATCATTGCTAAATCAGTACCAGTGAGCATACGTACGTCTTGGAGAGTAGGTAGGCTGAACGTTGTAGCTAGCATGTTTGCTAATAACACTTGGTATAATATAGAACTTTTCATGAATTAAAAACATAAACGATCCTAATGACAGACTTCTTGTAAGTCCATATCATTTCTCTGGCAATCCACGAACAATCGGTTCGGAATGAAAATAGGTTTATATATTTACTTCAATTAATCCTTATCTTAATGGATCGGGCCAATGGATTGTTTGTTGCTGTTGTTAGTTTTTCCGTTGCATTTGTTGTGGTTCTGATTCTACCGATGTACGCAAATTCAACTAGTCCTCAGCCACCAGTTGACGAGTCCCAAGAAAGCGATATGATCTCAAGTTCTATTGAAAGTGCGAATATGCATGTAGATGATGCAATGCGAGCGATACAACAAAATGACTCGGCTGAAGCTATGAGATCTTTGGAGGAATTGCAGTACGACTTGTCAAACATTAATGGCAACGTAACAAATCTTCAATTTTCTGTAGCCTCCCAGCCTCCCTAATGGGGCTAAATTAGCGAGCAAACGAAATTAAAGAAATAACGGCTATCGATCACAGCCACACCCATCGTTACCATAGTCATGTTTTTTGATCTTATATTTACTCATGCATTCTTCGCACAAGCTTTCACTTGCAGATATTTTCTTCTCACAAAACAGGCATGACCTAAATGTATTGATGTTCACGGTCAATTCTATTAATTTATGGATATTTTATTTTACCGTGTTTCGCCATTAGCTTGACAAAACCTCGTTTACTAATGTCTAGTGTGTCTCCCATAAGGAACCCCCCTAAACAACCCCTGAAGGAGGTAATTATATTTATCCAAGATCTCCTTCGTTCCGCAGATCTGCAAGAACCAACATTAAGGTATCGTAGTCAATATTGACTTCATTCAGAATACGTGAGGTATCTGTCGTTTTCTTCTTCCTAATGAATCTCTTCACCATTGCCTTTTTTTGGTGGTAAGATCTGGTCTGCATCTGTATTTTTATTTACCAGATCTAATATATTCCATCCAATTATAAGATTGTGAGAATTCATTTCCGTAATATGCCATTTACAACAGTCATATGAAAGGAATTTCTGTGCATCGGCACAGCTGCACCGCAACCAATTCGATGGCGAGTCCAATAAGATTAATAAAATGTATAAGGAGATAATGATTATCTATTAGTACAATGGGAGACACTAATTCGAGTCTTAAAGTACTTGAAGCTTATACTAGAGATGTTGGCAGAGGAGTAGCTCGTATTGATTATGACTCAATGGATTCTCTCACCGCTTCTACAGGAGATGTTGTCGAGATTAGAGGCAAACGTCGAACGGTAGCAAAGTGTCTGCCG
>JARBAV010000306.1 GCA_029237515.1 Nitrososphaerales archaeon | reverse complement strand
TGGGGAGCATCGTTAGATCCACTAACATTCGTTTGGTCGACTTCTTGCGTAGATTCTTGTTCTGTGTCATCACCAGATGTTGCTGTCTGTGTGGATGATTGGGGAGCATTGTTTGATTCATTGTCGGTCGCCTGGTCGACTTCCTGTATGGATTCTTGATCTGTTTCATCATCAGAATTTGCTTTCTGAGTACTTGATTGAGACGCTAGGGTTGTACTTGGATTAGCAGAAGTTTGATCAATTTTTTGTGATGATTCTTGTTCAGTGTCGTCGTTAGAGGTTGCAGACTGAATATTTGATTGTAAGGCATCTGTTACTCCTTCGTCAGGGCTATCAAGAGAATTTTGGTTGATATCTTGCAAGGATTCTTGTTCAGTGTCCTCGTCAGAATTTGAGGATTGATCATTAAATTGCTTCGCTGTAATAGGAAACTCACCTCCAACAAATTCCTGGTCGATATGCTGTGCTGACTCTTGCTCAACTTCTTCTTCTTCACTTGTCTCTGTTTCAGTATTTGATTGAATAGTTGGACTTGGGTCACCTGTAATACCCAAGTCCTCTTCTACATTAATTTCTGGATCATTATGATGATTATTTGCGGAGGTTATACTGGATTTTGGCGAGTCATTATCCTCATCTGATTCAATACCATCAATATCATCGATATCTCCTGACATACTCGAATCTTGGACACTGTTATCTTCTAGATTATCGTTACTATTATCATCTGACTTGCTGTCGTCATCGTTATCCTTGCTGTCGTCATCGTTATCCTTGCTGTCGTCATCGTTATCCTTGCTGTCATCGCTTTCATTGTCATCGCCGTCATCCGATGAGTCTGATTCTTCCGCGTTGACGATTTTTAAAATTGAATTACTTTGATAATTTTCGTTGAAACTAATATTGGGTACCATGGAAATCGGTCCTGAAGTTACCATAGTGATTGATACTAATACCATAAAAGCGAACATTACAACTTTGGTTACTCTCGTGTTTATACAGGTCAATACGGGTTGCACTTGAGACGTTTAATTTATAAATATATTTATCATCTTATTCTCTCATAATAAATATGAGTTTTTAGGACGATTTACTGAAGTAAACTAATTGGTTGGAAATTATAGAAGATTTGATTTTATGGCTTTATCGACAATATTAGTATTTATTATGAAAAAGAAAAAAAAGTTATTTAGTTAATAATATAGTATTAATCACAATATACTTTAGTAAATTAGTATCACAAAATACTATGTCAATGATAAATTCTCTCCATATTAAAATTTGCATTGCTAGCCGTGAACTAAACCCATAAGTACAGATTTCTGCACATGAAGTCTATTTTCTGCCTCATCCCACACGACCGATTTTTTTCCATCTATGACTTCTGATGTTACCTCCTGACCCCGTTTTGCTGGCAAACAGTGCATAAAAATTGCATCATCTTTTGAATTACTCATTAGTTTTTCATTTACTTGAAACTTTGGTAGAAATGCAGATCTTCTTTTGCCGTCGTCTTTTTCGTTACCAATTGACACAAATGTATCGGTCACGACTACATCTACGTTCTTTACAGCATCAATCGGCTCTCGAACTATATCAAAACTGGAACTTTTTGATTTTGCTTCCTTGGTTACTAGATCTAGTACTATTTGTGGTGGTTCGTATCCTTCTGGAATTGCTGCTTTGACATTAATTCCCATCTTTGCACAGCCTATTAGCAGGTCATTGCAGACATTATTCCCATCCCCCACCCACGCTAGCGATAAGCCATCAAAACTCTTCTTGTGTTCTAAGATGGTCATCAAGTCTGCTAGAATTTGACAAGGATGATATAGATCGGACAAGCCATTAATTACGGGAATCTTGCAATTTTGAACCAACTGTATTATTGTCTCATGTGAATATACCCTTGCAACAAGACAATCCACATATAATGAAATGGTTTTTGCGGTATCTTCAATAGATTCGCCTCTGGATAGTTGAAGATCATTTGAATTCATATAAATAGTGTTACCACCCAGCTGAAACATAGCGGTCTCAAAGCTCAATCGTGTTCTAGTTGATGGTTTCTCAAACATCAGTGCAAGTGTTTTCCCTTTCAAGGGCTGCTGGGTATTCTTACCATTCCCTTTAGACTCAATGGCATGTTTAATTAAAGCAAGGATCTCCTTATCCGATAAATCGATAATACTGGCTAGATAATTCTTACTTAATGAGATCATTTATATCATCATCGGTTAAATAGACAACTTCGTCATTATCTTTTTCACTTTCTCTTCTAGAACCAGATTTACTTTTCTTAACCTTGTCTTTATTTTCTTTCTTAATTGTTTCCTTTTTGGTTTCAGTTATATTATTTCTATCAGTGATAACATTTCTATTAACTTTGCCATCATCAGTTTCCCTCTTATCTTTAGTATCTTTAAAGATCTTCTTGAAAAATGATCCGCCTTTTGGTTTTGGTTCAGTTATCTCTGTTACTGATTCCATTTTCGATTGCATTTTTTCTTCAGCATTATTTTGGTCATAGTCATATTTCACCTCGTCAATCTGTGCCGGCGCAACTTCTATTGTCTGTGGCACCGTTAACTCTTTCTCTTCCCCCGCTTTCTCAACTTTTTTATCGGCGTCATCAAATGATGATCCAAGCTTGGAAGCATCTATTTGAATGCTATCGGACTCTGTAATATTTGAAACATCAGTTTGAGGTTCAACCTTACCGATATTGTCATCTGCCAATACGTCCGCTGGTGCCTGAATTTTTTCACTTTTATTATAAACCTTATCCTTAAATATAGAATCAAGAAATCTGTCGTGATCAAATTCTTCCAAATCTCCATAGCCTTGTCCCATTCCGAGATATAAAATGGGTTTATGCGTTAAATAAGCA
>JARBAV010000031.1 GCA_029237515.1 Nitrososphaerales archaeon | reverse complement strand
GCCCCTTTTCTTTGCAAATTCCTCGCTACAAAGAATTAGTGCGGAAGCGCCATCAGAGAAGGGACAACAATCATAAAGTTTGAGAGGAGATGCTACAACTGGGGATCGCATTACATCTTCAATCGTGATTTTTTTCCTAACATGTGCTTTGGGGTTTAGTATTCCGTTCTCATGGTTCTTGACTGCTACATAAGCCAAATCCTCCTCCGTTGCCTTATACCTCGTAAGATAAGCCCTAGCGATAGATGCGAAGAGGCCGGGAAAAGATGCTCCATTTCCTCCCTCATAAAAGAAATCTGAACAATATGAAAAAAGTGTAGTACTTTGAACTGTTCCTACTTGAGTGATTTTCTCAACTCCAACCGCCAAGACACAGTCATAAAAACCTGCAGCAACATTCGCATATGCTTCTCTTAGCATTACAGAGCCTGATCCACATGCTGATTCTATGGTTAGGCCTGGAGTATATGGAATGCCTAGGTTGCTCATTATAACAGGTGCCATATGGACCTGCTTGTCGGAAACACCAAAGACATTTGAAATGTAACCTGATTCTATATCCTTTGGAGTTATACCGGCAGAAGTGATAGCCTCTTTTGAAGCATCCAAGGCTAATTCTACAACACTTTCGTTTAGCTTACCATATTTCGTACTACCTGCACCGAGGACGCAAACCTTATTTGGCATACATGGCACTTTATACCATTAGGTAATAAAAAGGTTAGACAGTGGCAAGGAAATTTTGGCATGAAATATGGGTATGCCCAAGTGTAGTAATTTCAAGTTCAAGTCATTCCCCACCAACATCTACGGAGAAATGGCCAAATTTAGTGTCTTGCTTGAAATAGGACCGTGGACCTGGAGAGTGAAGCTGTCCGAGGTTTCGACTAAAAGTTATGTTACTTTGTATGGTAAATACATGAAGCCTGCGTGGCTCGCACCCCTTAGATAGGTTCACCAATTCAATACCAAGACAATTCCCTCAGGAGAGCAGGCAAATTAATTCGGTACTTTAGGTATGAAAAACGGGAGTAGAGCTGTTACGCCTTTAGGCTAGTCGTTACAATCATGACTATCTGGACTATATTTGTTCAAATGAAACAAGAAATCAATATATTATATAGTATTATCACTTAGGTCAGATAGCAGCCTTATTTTGAGTTCCGAGAATCTAACGTCGATGGTCATTTGGTTAGCAGAATTAATCGTAGCAAGCTGGGCTCTTTCGTATGGTGCCGAACACCTTTCAGCTAGATACGGTGCTAAGTTTGTAGGGAGGACGATCTTAAGTGTGGCAACAACCCTTCCTGAAATTGCAATCGTTATTTACGCTGCCGCAGCCGGATCTTACGGCGTAGCCATAGGAGCAGGATTAGGAAGTAATCTGTTGATGATGACGCTAGGATTGTCACTTATGCTAATTATCGCAACAACCCGTATATCCAAATCTCCATTGAAAGGAATCAACGTCAGTACCTTCAAACTAGACAAGGTTTTTTTGCTTGTCACCGCAATAGTAAGCGCATTACTGTTCATTGATGGATATAATTTCTTGGACGGGTTTATCTTCACGGGATTCTTTGTTGCATACCTTATCGTGGCCCTATTTGAAATGAGATCAGAAAGAAATGATAATCTTGTTAAGTCTAGAGAAATGTCAAATGGGGATAGCAAGCAACAAGAGAGGGCATTAGAAAGTAGCAGGAAGAATTCGATTAATGAAAAACGAGATGATCGCAAGAATAGTGGTGCCACTTCGAAGTTAGGAGGACATACTTTAAGATCTATACTAGTATTCGTAGCAGGAACAATCGGAATTGTAGTAGGCGCAGGCCCGTTTATTCATGCACTTGAAGGTTTTTCAGTTGATATAGGAGTTTCGGCAATAATTCTTGCAGTAATAGTTAGTCCAATTGCTGGGGAAATGCCTGAGAAAATATCCTTGATGATACTTGCAAGAAAGGGGGCATTAGGAGCATCTATTGCAATAGCCAATGTGTTAGGATCTAAAATACTAAACAATACGTTGCTTCTTGCAGTAGCAGTTTTTGGAGCAATGTATCACGCAGGATTTTTTACTGTGATTGAGTTAACCCCAGTCCTCGCATTTCAAGTAGTACTTGTAACTGTAGTAACGATAATAGCTTTAATACCAATGTTCAAAAAAGAAATAGGATTAAAGACCGGTATGATGCTAATGTCGATGTATATTATAAGTATAGTAATCCAATTTTTTATGCCACACGAATGAATCCATCATGTAAGGTATAGTTCTTTATCTGGATGATGTACCATGTCTTGTCATCAGATATTGTTTTCTTACTTTGCTTACCGATTAAATTATCTCACTAACTTCGTTCGAATTAAATTCAAAATACTGTTTCTCTATTGATAGAGATCAGTTCATTCATTCTACTATGTATTTCCAGATAACGTTTTCCTTTTTCTGTAGTACGATATGTCTGAGCTCCAACCTCAAATTCCAATAGCTCACTTTCCCCCAAATCGGTTAAGTATTCTTCGAGTTTGTTATACGATAAGTACGCTCGATACATAATCTTTGTCTTGGTAACTTTACTATGTCTTGCAATATCAAGGATCATCGCATTTATTTCCGCTCTATCCCTGTTTTTCATTTTTATTTGTCTAGTATTAGAAATAAACACAAGTATTTAGGTAAATTTTAAGTAACTACTTAGAAATAAATCTGCTTTTAATGGTATATTTATTGGTGATAGATAATCTATAGAAGAAGAGTGTTATCTAGAATGGGAGCATCAGACATTTTTGACTAGGCCATGCATAATATTTTAGAGAATTCAGATAATTCTTCATTTGCAGAAAATACAATAATTAAGTATAGAATAATATACTCGTCATTAATTCTCCTGAATTGCACTTATCACCTAATCTCGTAGATTAAAAGTGTACTAGTCTGAAGCTCTTATCCCTTTTCTCCTTCAAAAAGATATCAATATCTCGGATAATATGTGAGCAATCAATCTTCGAACCACTCAGGTTGATAACATGAGTTGAACCATTACCATGCAAATCTAAGGTCGTAATCAACCACATATTCAGATCTTCAGTTTTGAGCTTAAGTAAGGACAGTATTTCATCGATCGTTGTCATATCCTTATCACTTCGAACAAACTGTATAAGTATCGCATCATTGGGACTTGTTGACAGTGTATGAAGATTAGGTATAACTAGGTCAATGGTATGATGTGAAATCTTGACCTTTCTCTGGGAGGGGATAGTGCAAGCTGTTAGCATAAAGTGTAATAGGATCTCAAACATCGTAATCAAAGAATTGCTGTCCAATTTGTTGCCAAATTGTTCTGACGATCTACTGAAGAGGCGTTGAATGTACTCATCGGCGATTTTTATATTCGAGATTACATCTGAGCGGATCTTTTGTTTTCCAATCTCATTTATAGCATCATATACTACTGAAACCAGGTCTGCTTTATCGCTCATACACAAGTCTCTCATTTGGATGCATGATAAATAAATATGATGGTATTAGGCATTGATGTCTGAGCATACTGTATTAAAGACATAGCAAGATTGGTTGGAGTTCTTATGTATAAAATTGAAATGCGTACATTATTTGTATGACAAACAATATTATTATTATTTGACCACTCATGAATCAATGATGGATAGAGCATATACACCAAATCAACTTACTCAAATATTGTGTAATCTATTTACTAATGATAGGAATGTTAATCCTTGGACCCATTTTTACTCGAAACTTCAACAAATCATAGAACCAATCATGCATTAAATTCTGTGTCAACATCCCGCTTAATTCTAAAAATGGCTCGCTTACAACAAGCAAATACATTTATGAGGATTTAGAAAAATTGGAGATGTTCTAATCGTTAGGACTGGCCCTTTTCGTGATTGTTTCATCATACCTACGTTGCTGTGGTAACATTATATATACGCAAGCTCCCCCACACATCGTACAAGGAACGTTATTGCCATCTAATTGACCTTGTCGTCTGTAATGTATCTTGGCAGCTTGTTCAGGATCAATAGATAACGCGATCTGCTTTTCCCAATTCAGAGTTCGGCGTGCTTCAGTGATCTCTTTGTCCCAATCAATAACTTTTTCACGCAGCTTCACAAGATCTCCTGCGTGTGCGGCTATTCTATATGCTATTAGACCTTCCTTTACTTCGTCAACTGTAGGTAGACCCAGGTGTTCTGCAGGCGTCAAATAGCAAAGAAGATCAACTCCTTCAGCAGCAGAAACAGCTGCTCCTATTGCGCTAGCGATGTGGTCATATCCGGCTGCTATATCAGTTACTAAAGGACCTAGAACATAATAGGGAACATTTCCTATGAGCGATTTAGCTAGTCGGACATTTGCAGCAACTTCGTTCAGCGGAACGTGTCCTGGACCTTCGACCATGACTTGTATGTCTTGCTCATGGGCCTTCTTTGTTAGTCTTGATACATTCAACATCTCTTCAACTTGCAATTCATCATGGGAATCTAGTATCGATCCAGGGCGTAAAGCATCGCCCAAGCTGAACGTCACATCATATTCCTTAGCAATTTCACAGAGATAGTCAAAGTGTTTAAAATAAGGATTCTCCTTGTCGTACCTTAACATCCATGCTGCCGTTATAGTACCTCCTTTGGATACTATCCCTCCATGTCTTTTCACCTCAAGTACCCTTTTTGCTAGCTCCTTTGTTATGCCAGAATGTATGGTAGTATAATCAACTCCATCCTTAACGTTCTTTTCAAACGCATTCAGGAAATCATCCTCTGTAATATTAAGAGGGTTTTTGTATTTCTGAACACCATGGGCGTATGCCTGATAGATCGGAACCGATCCAAAGGTTATTTTGGCTTCTTCTAATAGTCTCTCTCTGATTAGATCGAGATCACCTCCATCTGACAAATCCATTATCGTATCTGCCCCGTGATTGACAGCAATCTTAGCCTTTGAAACCTCTTCATCAAGATCTTGGTACAAGGTTGATGTTCCAATATTCACATTTACTTTAGTTTTTAACCCGTTCCCTATTCCAACTATCCGTACATTCTCCTGCTTCCTGGCACGATTTTTTGGAATAATAATACTCCCCCTAGCCACCCCATGCTTTAGGATCTCTAGGCTAATTCTTTCTTCATTAGAAACACTGATCATCTCTTTGGTAGCCTGGCCCTGTCTAGCAGAACTCATTTGGGTCCCCATAAAATCAGGATAGGCCTTCAATCAATATATAGATAAGCCTCTCAAATTGCGGATAGGTCAAGATAGTTTGTCTAATTGTCTCCGAGATTAATACTCATAATTTACACAAAAATAAATAATTACGTAATTTGATTAATGTATCTTAACGTTGTATTCCGCTTCTAAGAATCTAGTGTACAGTACGAGGTATATTTCAGTCGGAAATGAGATTGTGTTAGGATTAAAGTGGGCAATGCTAAATTGCTCTAGTACTGTTAGGTTCAGGCCGTCAAGATTTAAAGATGTTCAGAGTGTAGCATTTCTAATGCGGTCATTTTGAAAGCTTTGTACCTAGATCGTTGTTTGCAATTGATGCAATATGTTACTATCTTAAAAAATAATCATAGTATTTGAAGTTCGTTAACGCGTAAAAAAAGATAAAAAGGCGCTCTAGGGTGATGCTGCTAAACTGCCGCCTTGTGCGGGTGTTACTCCTGCTGGCGTTATCCCTGGATTGTTTGTTCCTGGAGATGCTGCTGGGTCGCCAATTGTAGCGGACTGAACTACAACACCGCCGATTGGAGTTGAGGACGATGATGCTGCACTGCTAGCTGTCGTAACTGCAGCAGCTCCTGCGCTTCCACCATTGTGGTTGTTGTCGTTGTGGTTGTTGTCGTTGTGGTTGTTGTCGTTGTGGTTGTTGTCGTTGTGGTTGTTGTCGTTGTGGTTGTTGTCGTTGTGGTTGTTGTC
>JARBAV010000305.1 GCA_029237515.1 Nitrososphaerales archaeon | reverse complement strand
TGACATACATTAGGTACATAATGTTGACATAATTGCATTATATTAATATGAATTAGAATTCACTATACGGTATGAATCTAAACAGTAGTCAAAAGTTAGACCTTGTATCTTTTTTTCGTGTTGTTTGCAATCTTAAAAAAATAAAGCGATCTGGATGGATACACAAATCTAATGTATTATCACCAGAATCGGTGGCGGATCACTCATATTCAATGTGTATGATGTCTATGGTCTTGTCAGAAATAATAGATCTGGACACAGAACATATCATGAAAATGGCCAATCTGCATGATCTGGCTGAATCATTCGTTGGAGACAACATGCCTGATAAGATATCTTATGAAGAGAAAGTATTGTTAGAAGATAAGGCTATGAGAAAAATTATTTCCAAGCTACCTAGCTTTCTTCGTGGAAAATATCTCGATATTTGGAATGAATATATTGATAATAGTACAGTCAGTGCTAAATTTGTACACAATATGGACAAGTTGGAGATGGCTCTACAAGCAAAGGAGTATGAGTTTGACGGATACTCGAAACAATCTTTACAAATTTTCTTAAAATCTGCCACAGATTACATTTCTAATGATGGTTTTGATGTTGTCTTTGAAATTTTGCAAACCATAAGTTATGATTCGAAAAAAATATGAATAACTGCAGTATTTTGTATAGATTATACTCCAGAAAATCGCACTTGATTAGGTATTCACAAGTGTAACTTTCGAAGCCATCACAAGTTATTCGTACTTATCTGACTTTGCTTCTGCCTCTTTTAACGATTCGAGTATCCTCGCGTTTACATCATCCATATTCAAATTTTCTTTAAGGTAACCTGCAAAATCAGTAGGTGTAATTATGCCAAGTGGTTTAGTTACATCGTCCCCCTCTACAACGAGCAAATGTCTAACATTATTCTGTATCATTATATCGGCGGCAACTCCGACTTCTGAAAGTGCGTCTGTAGTAACTAGCACATCAGACAGAATATCTTTAACATTCGTATTTTTGCTGCTTGAATCATTAGCACAAACCTTTCTTACTAAATCCCGTTCTGTTATGATCCCAATGGGTTTGTTACTACTGTTCACTACCACTAATGAACTAATGTTCTTATCGCGCATTTTCTTTGCCGCATCTCGGACTGAACTAGATCCTTCAATGGTCTGAAGTTTGTTGGTCATTAATTCACCAATTGTTGTCAATATGCCTGTTTACCGAAGTATGTAATGCTAAACAAGTATTAAAATGATTTACTTTAACTGTCATTAACTGTCAATGCATCAGTTCTATTGAATTCCATAAATTATCGTATATATGGATGTAAACTTTTATCTGGAATTAAAGGGATTCTTATATAGAAACCTGGAGAGAAATTGTTTACAAATCCGGCTTTACTTTAGTTTTTACCTTAATTTTAATCATCAAATACAAATTCCTTTATTTTACCGTTATTTGCATAAATCGTATGTATTTCTTTACCGCTAGTAGTTTCTATAACAGCAAAGCCCGATTCATTTGACGCAAACGTCATATTAGAGTAACGTTGGTTTATTGCGGCAGGTATTGCGCCTCCCATTCCATAAATAGGATAGCAGATATCACCTTTTTGGAACATGGCAATTGTATGAAGATGCGCTTGTATTACACAATCAACACCTTTCTTCAAAAACATGGGATGATATAACTCAAAAAATCCGCACATCTTCCTAGTATCCTTCGTTACCGCTGTACAAACTTCTGGCAATGCTGGTGAATGTATGAAAACTAGTTTATGGTTTGCCATTTGATTTAGAAAACGAGATACACTTTGATACTGCTTTGAGTAATTCTGGAATGGTTTCTCCGAATTCATACCTACCAATAGTACATCGTTAATCTTCTCATACCATATATTGTCATCAACGGCAAAATGATCTGTAATATTTTTCCATAAGGTATTGTTTTCATGATTTCCTCTAATTATTCTTAATTCTGTATATTTTTGTACCTGTTCAAGGAAAT
>JARBAV010000304.1 GCA_029237515.1 Nitrososphaerales archaeon | reverse complement strand
GTATTCATTGTCATCCTTAATCATTTATTAAGGTTTGATAATCTCTTTGATTTGAATTATTCTTGCATTGCACTGGTGTATGTTATGAATGACCATTTTAGTTGACTTTCATGACAGCAGCTAAGAGGTCACAAGTACTTACCAAGAATGGCACTTTTTTGAGGCGTTATATATATGTGTGCGACATTACTCCACTTGTCCATAAGTAGGTTGCGTGTAGTATTTGATTTATTGGAGAAAAATTGTCATCCAAATCTCATAAAGGAAAGACTAAAATAATAATAGAATAAAAGAAAAATATGTGAGCACTGCAACACATGGCATCCGTTAGGAAAGAACAGCAATAATGAAAAGTCTTAGGGCGTCCCTCTTTACTTGTAGCTTATTCGCCTAGTAACTTGCTAAGTATTCTTAATGCTACTCCTTCAGTACTACACTTAATTGGAAAGTCCTCGACTATGTTCTGTTCCTTCATAGTTTGAATTATTCTCTCTTTTCCCTCCAAAACATCTATTTCAATGTATTCTTCAGCACTATCCTTTGTTTTTCCATTCTCACTATATCCTACTTCCTCAGAGCTTAGTGAAGGTGTAAATACAGTCAATTTACACGAGAGTGATCCGTCATTACTAGTATATTTTACGGGTTGAGTTTTTAATCTAACGTCGCCTTTGTCAACATGGAACAAACTTTCAGCACCGGTACCCATTGGAAAAGGTCCTTTCATGTCGTTCCTCAATTAGGAAGAAAAACCGTAATAAGTCTTTTATTGGTATATGTACAAGACATAAAAAAACTCCGATATATATGACAGCCATGAGCAACTCATATTAAGCCTAAGGCATATGTGCGTCCGCCCGGCGGCACGATCATTTCATGGTCGTCATACCATTTTCTGATAGCCATTTTTATAGTATGTTATGCAAAACCATGCAGGTAGCACGGTCCAAATATGCTGCCGACCCCTAACGTAATTCCAAGAAATGTATTGAGGGGGGGTAGAGAGGTAGGGTTTAGCTAGAATTTTTCCCTGGCCGTACTACCGCCTATTTTTGTGAATAACCACATTCTGGAATGTCTAGTATATTGGTCTCTAGAATAGGACCATATTTGGTATATGCCATGTAAGACAGGGAGACCATTTCTTTCCCTTTCCTTACCGACTAATGTTGTCCTATCTTTAAGTTTAAATGAATACAGGTTAAGGAATAGCATCTCTGAGCAACAATAGAACATAATTAACGTAGCCGCCAGTATGGACATGATTTTGAGATCGAATCATTGATAATGCGATACAGCAAGAAAGCATTCAAAAATATACGAAGGAGGATAACCATGTTCCGGAATGTCTTTTATGTAATGGCGCAAACTATTGCCAAGTTCCTATGCATGATAGGTAGCGACGGCCAGACTTTCCTTTCGATTAGACTACCTCTGGCCGTCCTACTGTTTTAAAAAACATGTTATACGGATTATTAACCACCTAGTTCCTAAGTTGCACTGGCCCTTTGTATCTCATAGATTTGTCTTTTCTTTCCATTTTCTCAATTTCCATTGCTAACACTTGTTTCGTTTTTGACATTTCCTTGATCTCCTCTGCCCAGTCGCTTATACATGAAGCTATTATGAGTCGCCATGGGATATGAAATTCTGATACTACTCTGAGATAGCAAATCATACATACTGGTATAGTGCATTTCAATTCCTTTTCTATAGCCAAATTCATAATCAGGTTTTCACCGCAATTACTGCAACGCCTAGCCAAAGCATTTACAACCACGTAATAAATAATATTACATTGTTTATAATGATTCTATGATACAACAATTATACAGTTAGACGATAGGAAAACTGTGATGAAGATATTTATTACTGTTTCAAGAAAACGTGAAAACTATTAAGATATCGCTAGTGAAGTGATCTATTATGCAAACTATTAATTGAATAGTTAACGCATTTGATAAACCCTATTTCGTTACATTGTGAATCAAATAGCTATAGCTGCAAAGAACTTTACAATTGATCAATACGAATAACAATTATTTGAATTGATCAAAAAAATATAGCTTAGACGATTTTAAGATTATTCTTAGTCGTCACTTTCTCCGGCTGATTGTGATCCTGCCAGAACTGCTTGGTTTTCATCGCCTTGTACTTGTGATGCCTGATTATCACAGAATACATACATTGGCAATTTACCATTCCCACAAGCGTTTGCTTGTGAAAGTGCCTGATTCTTCTCATATTTCTTTTTTCCTCCAGCAAATGCATTGTCTGTTGCAAAAGCTGTCGCCCCAACGAGCATTACGGCCATTGCTGCTACAATTACAAAATATATGATGTTCATATTTCTGGTAGCAGAACAAGATTTTTGTTTATTTACGTTAAGCAAGTTCAATCGCTCTTATAAATCTGATATATGTTCAGTTAGAAAACGAGTGACTGAAAATAATTTATTGATCTATAAAAATTTTGCTAACTACATCACTACTATATTATCGAACTGAATTCTTGAAATTACTCTTTCTGCACGCCTGCCTGCTTTCTAATATATTCTAATAGTTCAATATCATCGTCCTGATGCTCTATTTTCAGGTAGCGTTTCATCCCATTCAATAAATCTTTACTTTCTTTTGAATGTTTATTTGAACCACTATCTTTTGCCATACTAAAAATTGGATTTTATGATATTTAAGCATCTTAAAATAAGATTACAGTATCCTCAATACGGTATTTGTATCAGGTAGAAAAGCAGCCGCAAGACTTCTATAACAAGTTTATTAACTCTAACAAAGTCAGAATCGACACGAAAGAACTACAGAATAGAATTTAACTATTACTTAAAGGACTCTCGAATCAGACTAATATCAATAATTGACAAACACCGCGCTTGCACTTTATTCTCTTTCAGAGTTAACCGTAAATATTGAAAGGGGACGATTCTTTAAGATGAGCACAAATATACTTTGTTACTGGACCTAGGATAGTTTGTCTAGTATTTTGGTTCAGTCCTGACATTAAGAACATCTTAAAACTGTCTGTACATAATCAAGCAGTCATATTGTCTGCAATTAAGCAGGGGTGTGAGACTATCTAGATAGTTAACTAAGCCAGCTGGTGTAGTGATGGCTCTAAGTTCCGTACTTGTATTAGGAAATTCAATACTCCTTGGACGACATAAACCAATGTTTGTAATCAAGTAAGCAAAGAACAAGAATCTATCCCCTAATGATTTAAACAAAGCATATTCCTTAGAACAAGCTTCAAGATAGTTATTGCTGCTTTAAACTACTATAAGAACTAGTCACAAACTGAAATTTCTCAAATAAATCCGATTATAATCCATACAGAAATCTCTTCTATACTGAATTTTTAAAACTGATACTTTATATTTTCACAATAAGCCAGTTCTTCAAATGTTTTTCTCTCGCCTTGCGCAATTAGCTCTTTAGTTGTTTTGAGAGAAAAATCCGCATTCTGCAGAATAGAAGGAGATTCCAATTCAGTTCTAACTATTCTTGTTACTGATTTTATGACTGCGCCATGGTTTTCTATTAAAATATTGTACTCTTTCTTTATCCTTTCTATTTCTTTAGCATCAAGCTTTGAATAGTCAACTAACTTTTCAAAGACCTCATATAGTCGTTCTATCAGTTGAATTTGTCTTGTAATGAGTCTAGACATTTTGATATTTTCCATATTCTTATCACAAAACAGTATATCTTTGGCTCTGCTCTCAACTTCTGCCATATTTGAAGGAAGTCTATGGATGTTTCTGGTATAGTTTTCTACAATAAAAATATTTTTGTCATTTCGAGGAGATGCAAAAAGTGTTTCTCGTACTGGAGTGTTACTAAGCAAACTACCATCCCATCCATATACACCTTTTTCAACTTTAATCCATGGAAATCCGTATATGGGATATCCAGAGCTTGCTAGAATGTGCTTTGCTTTGATTTCCATTTTGGTATTATCAAATATAAGTGGTTTAGAAGTCATGACGTCTACTGAGGTTATTATGAGGCGAAGTACTTCAGGTAGCTCTTCTTTACTTGCAGCTAGATTGAGCTTTCTATAGTCTATATATTTTTCGAGTGTCTTTATAAGTGGCGAATGATCGTATAAATACGTCCATTTGCTTGGGTCGGCGAAATCCAGTGGTTGTTTACTGTAGCCTTGACCGTCCAGCGATATATCTTGCTCAGTGGGTTGTAGCTTCAACCATATCGGAATAAACATCTTAGGTACTCCAAACATTGCGGCATTGGCTGAAGCAGAGGATACTTGCTTCGGTACGTACTTCTGGTTGTGGCTATCGTAATCGAATAGATAAATATCCGGAATAATCTTGTAATTGCTTTCTGCAATCTCTAGCCAGAATTCTTCTAAATCATTCTCAGGATGGCCGCTTTTATTTCCAACGATTATAGCTGCATTAATGGCCCCTATGGATGTTCCAGCAACTATATCTATTCTTATTTTCTTTTTTACTAAAGCTTTGAATACACCACATGCAAATGCTCCTAAAGAACCTCCTCCCTGTAACACGAGCACATTTTCTGTTTGTCTCGATTCCTTATGACGAGAATGGCTCTCTTCTTGAGCTCTGAAACCCATAAGTTTCCTGATATTTTCGGGGATTTATACTACACTAGTGAGAATGCCGATGTCCAAAGTTCGTATGTATTAACATTTTTCACTAGTATTACTAGCATGACCCTTAACAACTCAACTTAGCATCTTAATTGAACTGAAGTTTATAAATTTGAACTTCATCTAGTCCAATGCCTACTGCAGAACAGGCGCCTTTCATGTAGTTTAATTTGCCAATGATTAACACTAAAGAATAAGGATTGATAAGCTAAAATCCTTCCTGTGCTGCGTGGTGTGTACAGTTGGGCGACCGATAAACCAAGTCTAAAACGCAATATTGACGTAATTTCAATGCGCATGCTTATATGAGATAATGTAGAAATTGATTACAGGTGATTGTAAAAGTTGAAGAGAAGGAGAAGTTTTTCAATGGGTGCTAAATGCGAATGTATGTGTCATGGTAAAGGCAACATTCAAAGCTATTGCGGTTATTGCACATACTCCCACGCAGCAGATAGGACTTTCAAAAAACCGTAACAGAAGCTAAGGTTGTTTGATTGCGGCCGTAAGATTATTTTTTCGAGCTCAAGTGAGAAATTACTTGAATTAGTATAAAGTGCGGCTTATATTCTCATTTGGTTATTCATTATTCAGCTATGGAATAGTTTCGTTCTGCGATCTTAGGTCATGCAAATATCTGTTCAGACCCGAGACAATTATTACTGCTGAAATTGCACTTGAAAAAGGAAAAGGAACTGGGTTTTGGCGGTCTAACAACTATAATTGGTATCTCCATGATAATTTATTTTATTTGCGTTGGAATCCTAGGTGGTTTTATGTGGAAAAAATCAATGTCAAAGAGGATTCAGAAAGCCTGATGAAAAAGGACATAATTTTTGATAGTCCATTTGTATCTGTTGCTGTTGACTCACTCATAACTTTCTATTCTACTAACTTGTAAGCTACAACTTTGTTGTCCTGCATAAGAGGTATCACAATCACATTCTGATTCGGTATAAATCCTAGATCAGCAGTCCCGCTTGTATGTAAATCTACTAAGTTTGTATATCCTGTTCCATTTGCGTTAACAATAAAGATCTTTCCTGCAGGATTGTCGGTAACATAGTAACGAATTTCTTTAGCGTCAGATTCTATTCCATCAAGTCCACCAAAAGGAGAAGTCGTATTTTCTTCCCCTAAACTGCTTATTTTCTTATTTCCTAAATCAACAACTTCTATGCCAGCTCCCGGCTTACTCATATCTCCCAAAGAGGCAACGATAAGTCTATTTTTGGTATTATCAACATGGAGACCATTTGGACCCTCTAATTGTGGGCTTTGTAACCAGACTTGAAGAGACGTATTATTACTATCTTTAGCATTCACGTCTTGCTTATAGATAGTATTTGTAATTGTATCCGATACATAGATATTTCCTTGATCATCTGAAACAACATCATTAAGAAAAGCGCTTCCTGGCGCGTTAAAACGATTGATTATTTTTCCACTTTCAATATCTATCTCGACAAGATCTGTAATATCTGAAACATACAATTTGCTACTACTACCATTATCATAGACAGCCATACCTTTTGGCGCATTAAGTCCTGTTATCCAATTTAATTCAACGATACTCCCATTCACAGGTGAGACCTTAGAAATGAATCCGTTTTGATCTTTCTGATCTGGTTTTCCATCTATGTTAGAAACAAACAACACATCTTGTTTAGGTGCGTAGACCACTGATTCTGGATTCTTCAAGTCAGCTGGTGTCTCCCACAGTTCGTTGATTTTTGTCTGCCCTACCTCTTGTTGTTGTTGCTGCTGCTCTTGTGCTTGGGCCTTATTGTTGTTATTCATATTAATGCTGATTCCCAAGAACAATATTAGTCCTGATGCTGCTAATAGAAACAAAGAGACCAAAACCACTGATTTCAGTGGATATCTTCTGGTATTTGCGGACAACATTTAGTAATTGTGAGAATGGTGTAATAAACTTAACATTTCATTTTTCTTCAGGACATCTGGCTGATAATTAACATATTAAACAACGTTTAACAGTATTCCTAACTTCTTGCTCCATATCCGCATTCCAATACCAGGACTTACGTCAATTATTGGATAAGTTGCAGTCTTTGAAGCACAAGAGTATTTTCGTAAGAACGTTTTCAAGTGCTGCTCATTGCGTGGATTCTCGCAGGGCACGTCAAAACGTAAACTACCACAAGATCCTAAAAACTATTTAACCCGTGTATAAGCGATTTAGTTGTCCATAATAGGACATACTTTCACTAATTGGGTAGATAGGCAGGTTCCGCTATAACCTATCTACCCGATAACATTTTGAACCAGAATTGACAATGATAAGATATGGAATGCCCTAATTGCAAAACCAGTTTTCACCCTCAAATGTGGAACTTCCCCATAGGTCTGAATAAAGAAAACAGGCAAGTATATGTTTATTATCAGATTTGTCCTAATTGCAAGGAGGCTATCGTAGGAATCAAAACTCCGAAGGAAGGTAGTCTTATTTGTTACCCAAACGATACCGAAGGTTTAATTCTTCTACATAAATAGTTTCCACTGAAAGTTTACTTCTCATTTAACTTTATTTCATTTCACCACTACCGCCACCGATGCCAAAGTCGGCACGCTCGGACATTTTTTAGACTTCCTCTTCATCACTCAGGTAATAAATTCAATACAGGAGTAAAGTAAATTAGGATAGATTCTTGCTTGAACAGTGACTCAAGTTTGTTTTGTAGACTGATAAAGTACTGTCTATTTTCTTCTGTATCTGGCACTAATATCCAGTACACTTTGTTTTTATCAGCGTAGGCTTTATTATCTTGTGGATTAATCCAGTAGCCATTTATGACATTATTGTCTTCTGAGCTAACTGCACCAAATTGGTTAACTAATTCTTCAAACAGTATTCTGTATTTTTCAGCTTCTACATTAGTACCATTGTTATAAAAAATTGGTACCAATATTTCTGCTTTAAGCTGTTGTTTTATTGGTAGTTCTGAGTTTGCCTGAGTTAGATTTGATGCCAGCTGATCGATAGTTGCTGATGACGTTTGATCGTTAATCTGTGCATGTAACGGACTGGCCGAAGGCCATATACCTGATAAAACTCCTGTCAACAGGAGCATTGCCATCATTGGAATGAACTTATGTTCATATTCCGAAGAACAAATCTGTCCTATTTAAGTAAAAATATCATCTAAAACAGTATATATTTGACTTTACGGTGCGCGCTGAAGCATCCGACTGAGTGTTGTTAATACATACTTATGTATAACACGTTACTTTATGCTTTTATGTACTGATGAGCCGAATATGCAATGATTAATTTGAAATGAGTAACAATTAGGTCGAAAACGCAGGAAAAACTCTAAAGACAACAGTAACTTACTGAGTTGTATGAAGAATCACTATCAAAAATAAGTGATAGAACCGACGACTTGAATCTATGAAAAAATATGTTAAAGAAGTACTCGAAG
>JARBAV010000303.1 GCA_029237515.1 Nitrososphaerales archaeon | reverse complement strand
TCTGGTGGAGTATTCATATACAAAGAATCCTGTAAAGATAGGAGAAAAGACCTATCTTACAATAACTGTCAAGGATAAAGAAACTGGAAATCCCATCTCAAATGCATTTGTAACGTTGGCTATTGAACGTACACCATCTTTATTAAGCAATAACATTATCAGTACAGTGTTAGCTGCTGCAACAACAATCCCTACACAAGAAGATGCAAATGATAAAACAGCACAGAGTATGTATACAGATAATGACGGACAGGTAATGTTTACAGTGCAACTAGGACCAAAATCAGAAACGGGAGCCTATGATACAGAGATTGAAATTACAAAGGACAGTTATCAATCTAGTTATCAACAAACTAACCTCCATGTAGTCTAGAAAAGGTTCGATTCCAACTTCTTTTGATCTAATTTTTTTCTTTTTGTTTTTCTTTTATTATGCACGAGTTTACCAGATCAAATATATTATATCAGATCTAGCAGAAATCGTTAAGAGCAAAAATTTTAGTCATTGCTATATTCGATATTTGATAAGTGATCTACTTCAAAAAGTACAACAGAATATCGAACTAATATTTTGAAAATTTATTAGATCTAATGTCTACTCAAATAATATTGCAAATGATAATAAAATATGAGTCCAACAAACTTGAATATCATAATTTCCCTTTATTTGCAATCAAAACTACTCCAGTCATTATTATCACGGTAGCGATTATTATTTGTGGAGTGATAGCTTCACTAAGTATCGCCCATCCCAAAATAACAGCCACTACTGGACTTACGTAGGCAAAAGTATTGGCTAATGATGCGGATGTGTTTCTAAGAACCCAGAAAAATCCAGCCCATCCTACTGAGCCCACAGTTATGAGGTACAATAGTGAAGTCATGGATGGCATAGAAATTGAAGATACATGAAAATTCTGTAGCTCGCCCAATGCAATACTCAATACAATTAAGAAAATTCCACCTACAAATAGCATCATACCAGTTGAAATCAGTACGTTGGTAGGTAGATCTGCTTTAGATGAATACAACGACCCGATTGACCAGCTGATTGCAGCTATTACTAATGCGATTATACCAACAAATTCAAATTCCATTTTAGGAGAATCTATTTCTACAAATTGTGCTGCCAGAGAAGGAAATATCAATATAACAAAGCCTACCGTACCTGTAATAACTCCAATTACAGTAAACTTCTTTAGCTTTTCTCTATATACTATTTTCCCAAGTAGTAATACCCAGATAGGAACCATCGAGAATAAGAGCGCAGTAACACTAGACGAAAGATATTGCTCGCCCCATGCCAATAGTCCCTGTCCACCAAGTACTAATGCACACCCAATAATTGTTGCTTCCTTCCATTGTCTCTTGTTAAGTAATGATACAAGTCTGTACCGATGACTAACCCGGGCATTTTGATTTCGATTAGTCCCATAGTTGTTGCTTTGGGAAGGAATTAGAACATATACCAGGATAAGAAGCGCACCAGATGATGTATACCTTATTCCAGACATTAAAAATGGAGGGATAGTATCGATCGCAATTTTTATAGTGATATATGTGGACCCTATAATTACCCAAAGTAAAATTAACACCAACCAAACCTTTAGCTTAGCCATAGATCGAAACCTTCTATAAACAATGAGTTCAATTTTGATTAGTTTCTAAAAATTATTTATATATAATAGTTATTATAATGTCACTTTTGGTTAATATAATCAGTTGTGGTTCTGCTAAGTAACTCCGATCCTGAGTATGTTAACTTGTTATCCATTTCCTGTTGTGTTTTCTGCCAAAATCCTATCTGTACATTCTACAGCAGTTGCATTCATGTTTGGCTGAAGTAACCCACATTCCTCCATCATTCGATCCACAATATCATCACTATCTGCCTCATTTATGATCGCTTCTTGACATGCAAGATCGCAAGTTATGTTTTGTGCCATGTCAACTTGAGATGTTGCTGAAACTGCATTAACAGAATTAACTGCAATTGCAGAAGCAGTAGCAACAACCATCACCAACACCATTATAACAGATATTTTATTCATTTGCTGTGTACACTCACATGCAGAGCGTTTATTATATTATAAACATATCGAAAATATTTGCTTTCATGCACTTCTTGACTGACTTTAAACAGTTAGATTTTAGTGGGACCTGCCGTTAGAGATAGAAAGTCGTAAACCACTTCGGGACTGGCACTTATTACCTAATAGTAGCCGTGCCAGTCCCGCCATTTCATTACTGTTGTTGGGCTGCCACTCCAAATTATCTAATGCATACATCACTAATATCTATTACAGATCCTTATCACCATTTATCCCAATATAAGTAGCGTGTTTCGCCGCACATTTACTGTCATTAATAATGCATAAAGAAACAACCAATAAATTCAGTGAAATTGCAAAACGGATTCGATCTTATTCTATACAATTCATCGTTACTATACATTAGAATTCAATTCACACACTTGCTATTAAAGTGCGTGGTTCTACGTGATAAGGTATTGATCTAGTTCTTGGCTGACTTTAGAGAAACTTTTTCCATTGTTAGAATTGTGAGACTCTCAATCTAGGCTTTATCTATAATCGGAATAATCATTTCTCCAAAAAAACTTCCTCTATTCCTCCCGAATAATTTGTGGTGAGGATGCTTTGAATATGGCAAAAACAAAATCATGTAAATGGAGCCCAAGATCTATCATTGCCTGTTCAGTGATTCTAGCAATCATGTAAAATCTGTCAGCTTTTAGATGTACATCTATCACTCCACCGCCTTCTGCTGTATGGTAATTGGTGATGTTTGTTACCTCAGCCTTAACCATATTGCGGGCACTTGTTCTAACTATTTCTCTTGAAAGGATTATATCTTCAGGTTTTACAAGGATTCCTACTTTGGTACCAATATTATAATTACCAATTATTTCTACCACATTCGACCCGATACTAAAAGTAGTAATTCCGCCATTCGATCTTATAACCTCTCCTTCCACATAATTTGCCTCATCAAACATCTTAGAAGCAAATGGAAAGTGATTCTCATTTTGGGATGATAGCATAGATTCAATCTTATCAGTATACTCAAGTTTCCCGTTTTGTAATACTGCCACATAATCTGCCAGTGCATAAACGTCATCTTCAAAATGAGTTACGTAAATAGATGGTACATTTCTTCTTCCAATAAGAATTCGTCTAAGCTCCAATCTTAGGATCCTTTTAGTGGACACATCTAGGTGTGCAAGTGGTTCGTCCAGTAGCATGATCTTTGGGTTTGTAACAAGCATTCTTGCAAGGGAAACCTTTTGCAATTCACCTCCACTTAAACCTTGAGTATTTCTTTCAATGATATGTAGTAGATTAAGATCCTTGAGAAGTTTCGTAATTTTCAGGTCGTCTTCTTTCCTGGCTCTCTTTGTGAGCCCAAAGACAACATTTTCATACGTATTCATATTGGGAAACAGACTTGGATTTTGAAATGTGATTCCTATCCTTCGAAGATGTACTGGCATTTTAGTTATATCCAAGCCATCAATCGAAATCGAACCTGAGTCAGGCTTTACTAATCCTGCAATAAGATTCAGGATAGTAGATTTGCCGCTCCCGGTTGGCCCAATTATTACTAAAACCTTCCCGTTGTCAATTTTGAGATCTAATGGACCAAGTGTAAATCCAGGGAATTTCTTTGTGATTCCAACAAGCTCAAGTGTCAATGCGTGATGTTAGTTGAAAAATTAGCATTGATTGCAGTGCCTTAAAGGCACTCTGCTTAATCAAAATGCAATATGACATTGGATGTTCTAGTCAATGGCAGCTAATGGTGGTGTTGATTCAATTCCTTGTACTTCATTTTTTATACCTGAAGGAACACTTGAGACGTTTCCTTCAATAACAGGTTGGATAATGTTCAATCCTTGGTCTTCAAGAATATCTGCTCCAGCAGGCGATAAGATAAATGTGGCAAAGGAAGTAGCTCCCTCTAGATTCTTGACTGTATTTGGTATTGTGAACGAGAAGTATATCGGTTCTCCAAAGACTGTTTGACCTTCGCCATTATCTAAAGTATATGATGCTGTCCCGTAGAAATTAGAAAATTTAGGATCGGCTAAGTTAATTTCAGGTGGTAATGTAATATAGGGAAGACCTCTAGCGACAGCCTCATGTTTATATGCTGCTACGGCATCCAGTTGACCTTGTTCCAGAATGGTTTTGAGTGTTTCTTCCGGGAAGATTTGGGTGGGGTTTCGATCTTCTCCCAGTAGTCTTTGCTTTATTCCTGAATCATTATAATATTTGTCGGCAAGCTCTGCAGCTATAATCATGTAATATCCTTTTGGATCAAGCTCAGGATCGGTTCTTCCGAACTTGAGATCTGGATTAGACAGAACTTGATACCAAGGAATTTCTCCTGTACGAGCCTTTTCCAGGTTATTGAAGAAGCGACTGTTGGGAGAATAAGCTATTACCATTTCAGCAGCACCAAATTTCACTAGCCAATCAGCAAGAGGATCTGTGTCATTCATTAACTTCATAACAGGAATGGTACCTGCACTTATGAAAACATCTGGTCTCCTTAAGCCGTCAAGCATCATGTTAGCTATCTGTACTGATCCACGGGCTTCTCCTTGGTAGGGATATCCTGTATCCGCTTCATATTTCGGTCCTAGACTCTCTTCGAATGTTTTGAGAAGAGAAGCTGCGTACATGACAGAAACAGGATCCTTTGGTTGAAGAGTAGTCTGGGAATTGTTCGTAGTTGTTGTTGCAGTAACAGATCGGCCGTCTAATATGATAGTGTAATAGACCACTAAAGTAAGAAGTACCAATCCGAAAATGATAACTACACCCGTAATTTTAGACGATACAGGTTTTTTAATCCTCAATTGTGCACATTATGCCTCCTAATGAAAATGAAAGAAGTCAACGGATATCTTCCGAATATGTTTGTTATTAAACCTATGCTAACCTATCAACGGTAGTAAGATTGTATTTCCGACAGGTCGATAGATCTATATAGCTATGCCAGCACTCCGAACTCTTACTACATTAAAAATTACTTTATATTATTCAGATGGACACAAAAGGTATGATTGATGATGACTATATTAGACCCGACAATTCGCATTCTGCTCTACTAGTAATTGATGTCCAATGTGATTTTACTCTAGTTGGAGCTCCATTTGAAATACCAGGTACATTCAATGCTGTAAATTATATTAAAAGTCTAGTTTTGGATTATAGAAAAAAGGCTATCCGATAATTCATGTTATAAGACTTTATAGTGCAGACGGGTCTAATGCTGATCTGTGTCGTAGAAAGATTATAGAAAGTGGAAAACGAATGGCTATACCTGAGAGTGATGGCGCTGAGCTGATGGACGAGCTTAAGCCTTCACCTGCTGTCAGATTGAATTCAAATTTACTGCTTTCTGGCAATCTTCAACAGATTGGACCCAAGGAATGGATAATGTACAAATCTAGATGGGGTGCATTCTACAAAACAGTATTAGAAAAGCATCTGCACAGTCTAGATGTTAATACAGTGGTTATATGTGGGTGCAACTTTCCTAATTGCCCTCGAACAACAATCTATGAAGCAAGTGAACGAGATTTTAAAATTGTTCTGGCTAAAGACGCAACATCAATTGTTTATGATATAGCATTACAAGAACTAAAAAATATAGGTGTATCGTTAATGGAAACTGATGAATGTATCACATGGCTTAGAGACTCTTATGCGAAAATTATTGAGGATAAACCTTTGTAACAAGATTCGAAGATGAATTAGATATCCTCAATTTACTGAAACATTAAAACACACCTGATCACTATTTGATAGTGGTAGATGCAATTTTAAGTAGGAATAAGAAAAGTTGACTGATCCTCATTAAGAAACCAAAAAAAATAAAATCTTAGAATAGTAATTCTGAACAATGTGCACGTCCAGTAAATTCTCCATGTGAGCCATCAATAATTCTAAAGTTTATTCTTTGGTTGGTCCCACAATTTCCAGATATTGTTACTTCCTTAGGTACATTGCCACCACACAAAGTATCGATAGATTCTCGGCCTTTTAATTCGTACTTTGT
>JARBAV010000302.1 GCA_029237515.1 Nitrososphaerales archaeon | reverse complement strand
TGTTAGTGGTAGCAACAGCACTCACGACACCAGACAATGCTTTTGCAACCAAGTCTAAGAGCCAATCAGCAGCACAGTCCAATGCCTGTGGCAACGGTAAACTACCAGAGAATGTCGGATGTCAGAACACTGCATCACAGATTCAGGGCGACGATAACACAGCAGCACTAGCATCTAGCCAACAATTCGAAGACTAATAAACACATACCCAGATTGGTTCAGGAAACCAATCACTCTTTTTATTTTCTTATCAAGTGACTATCCACATATTCTACCGACATGATATTAATTCATAATAGATGCTATAATAATTATTTGTTTTCTGTATTCTATTGTTTCTTCTTAACTCTCGATAATTGCAGCTAGTATTCATATATTAATAGAGTATTGATATCTAGAATTAGGACTGTAATTGGTATAACTCTGATCTTGACATCTTCGATGTTACTTATATCCCACACATCCAGTGTTTGCAGATCGTTATAAAAAGAGTCAGGTCGACTCCAAGTCAATGAATGAGGAAATTATTAGGTTCCCGTTAAATCTAATAAGTACTAAATTAAATTCACAGCTACAAGGTGGTCAGAATGATGTGGCGCCTGCAGCACCAGATACTGAAAGAACTGATTCTACCACAAATTATGGTACACCGTTCCCAAAGAAGTTTAATTTGATACAAAACCACATTTGATCGCCTACCCCGTAGCGCATTGAATGAACAGTATGGACTTTATGAGTGATTTAAAGATCCAACTTGCCAGCAACGTATTTTGCTACAAATTATAGAACAATACTAGATGTAGATAGGCGGCAGTACTTTTGATACACGATCAACTTAAGCAACACAACGACTGTTGACTCTATTAATGCAGAGATAGTTGGGGATGATAATAGTATAATTATTACGTGGTCCGGAATGGCCGTCTAACCTAGAAAAAGGAACGGAAGATCGTCTCTATGTATAACTCCGCTAATAATGTGCTTCCATCTGGACGAGCATTATCTTAAGAAGAACGTTTTGCTATGCGATAGTCTCCTGGTAGTTCTTATAGAAAAAATATCAGATATATGAGAGTGTTCGAATTTGCCTAATACAAATAAACACTATCACCGCTCAACTAGTATGAATTCCAAATACATGGTAATTGTAGCAGCAATGGCAGTCATGCTCATTGGAGCTACAGCTTTTGCAACAGATAGCGCATTTGCGGATGGAAAGAAGAAATACGGAAAAAGTCAAGTGATTACTCAGGCGAATGAGTGTGGAAACGGTAAACTACCAATGTATGTCTTCTGTGAAAACATTGGCTCACAAGTCCAGGGTGAAAAGAACTCAGTAGCAGTCAGCGGTTCTCAACAAGTACAAGAAGACGATCACCGCGGCGGCCACGACAAAGACTGGTAAAGATAACAACTGCAAAGGCATAAGCTAAAGGTTCACCTATTTCTTTTTTTTATTTTTGTATATTTGATATTATTAATTGTACCGACTATTGATACAAATTCATTCATTTCCAGGTTTAAAACATGTCAACTTGGACAACACGACTTCAAGTTAGCGTCATAAAACGTATTGAAGTCGAATTATTCCAATTTTCTATCTTAGCTTAACGCTTTCCAGAATTTTTTGAAACATCGGCCGGATATAGTTGAGTTAGGATATCTTCAAGATGTTCATCAATAGCTCAGTCGATGCAGGTCAAATGTGGCGGAGTCATTGGATTCTATGATAATACCACTGCCTAATACAAGTGCAGATACTGTACTGTTTCAAATATTTTGAACTTGGAGACTCGACTAAATAGTCTATCCAGGACAGAGCCATCACTGACGATCAAATGTACCCAATTTGAAAATTATTTGTGATCAATTATTCTCCCATTTTTCATAGATGTCGAATTTCCCATAGCCCTATTAAAAGACATATCACTGTATTTTGTGTCCTTATACTTCCTTCGTCATCTGCCATCGATAAATGAATTTGGCTGCTATTATAGTCCCAACGATAATTGCCCAGACCCACAATGGGGGACCTTCCACTCCTATTAATAATTATACATTTTACGATATATATAGGATAATCTTTTATTTAATCGAGACATTTTGCTTTTTCACCTAATTTGCATCGGGAAGTTAACAATTAACAGAAAATTCTACTGGAACTAGCTACATGAAGGGAGATACATTCAAAATTAAATATCTTGATTACTAGAATTGAGTTGTGGCTATTAAACACGTCGCCAATGCATTTTCTTGATACTGATTTGTAGTGATGAGAAAAAAGCTACCTTAGTTTTTCTTTTTCCTTATTGGTTAGTCGTACTACTTTTCCCTCTATAATGGGCGTATTGTCCTCAAGCCATCCGACAACCGTACCGCACTCTACACATCTTAACCACGTCATTCTCTGACTCTTCTTTTCGTATTCTAGCACGTGAGATATACAGGTTCCCATTGCTTAGTGAAAACTTCCTCCTGTAGAAGGTTTTTCCGAGTTATTGAATGATATTGGAAGACATTCGATACTTTTGTCATTACCGCATGAAGGGCAACTCGTATTCTGTATAATCACATCTTGTGACTTCGATGAGATCTCATAGTCACAATAGAGTTCGTCACAATAAGAGATGCACCAAAAACAGGATTCACAAATAAGAAAATATTTCTGAACCTTCTTTTCACTAACTCGGTGGACTATGCTTCTGTGTTGTGCCAAATTAGCTGTCGCTACTCTCTTCTTGCTAGATCCTATCTGGGCTTCTTCAATGACTATGGACGACGACATCATCTCTATATATTATGTTATTATTTACTCAGGGGAATATAACCGCATTCAAATATGAAATATTGGCCAAGAATATGTAATTTTACACTGATCACAGGAGACCTATTAGTGGTTTAACCAATTGTTTGATGAGTTTTTAATGCTTCGAATGCGAATTACTGAGTCAAACTATTTCAATCATTTTATTAAAGCATCTACTATTACATTTGCTGGTGCAGTAACTGAGCAGTATATAGCACCGACAAGTACTTAGTTCTAAACTGTCTCGGTCAGCAGGATTAACCACCTAAAGTACGTTGGTGCAGAAGGACATTATTGTCGCACAGTTCGCAAACAATTACAAATTATTCTTTGTATCTCAACAGTCTAAATGATAATACAAAAACTGCAAATATTACACCTGCGCTAACTAGGAAAGTAAGGCCTCCAAACGCATTGTACAATAACCCACCAGTAGTTAATCCGATAATACTAGCCACCCCTGTAACACTACCAGCTACGCCCTGCACTGCCCCTTGATAGATAGTCCCTGCACGCTTGGAGAGAATCGACATGATAGAGGGCCACATGAGTCCATTGCCAACTGCAAATAAAACCGCTGCCAAATAGATCAAGGAAAATTCTGACGATATAAACAGAACGAAATTTGAACCTAACACAGCACTTCCAATAATCACTAATTTTTCTTCTGAGAATCTTTTTAATGCTCTTCGAAGGACCGGTCCTTGCACCAATATCATGATGCCGCTTAAAACTGCGTAAAATACTCCCATTTCTGTTACAGTCCATCCTAGACCAGATACTGCATGAATTGGAAAGGCAGTGTAAAAGATGTTGAATCCGATAAAAATAAGGAAATATAGGATAAGCAGAAATGAAATGTATTTTAGCTTGAAGACATCTCGCAATTTCAGTCTCTTGGGATTAGCTGCCTTGTAGCATTCCTTGCATTCAAATGCAAAAACCTTGCCAACATTCTCTTTTTCTGGAATCTGCGTAATGATTGAAGATTTGGATTCTTTTAATACAAAAATTATTACTACCAGAACTACTAAAGAAAGAATCAATGCTACCAACACAGGTAGTACTTCCCCATAGATGGTTGCACCCAGTATTCCTGCGAGGGCAGGTCCGATAACAAAACCGAGGTTAGAAGCCATCCCCATTTTCCCAAAGTTTCTGCTCCTGTTTTCATCCGACGAAATATCTGCAACATATGCGTCAGCAACGGATACGTTTCCACCTGTAAGGCCATCAACTGCTCTTGCTAGGAATAGAACAGCCAAGGGAAGAGTTATAACAAAGGTTCCCATAAATGCAGAATTTACATTAAAAAGATCATTAACTGGCAAAAATAAGGCAACAAGGAAAATTATCCATCCAGCAAGTGTGCCTATATGACTTACCAACAAAATTTTTCTTCTTCCATAAACATCTGACCATCTTCCCAATAGTGGAGCCCCAATTAGTTGAAATGCTGGATATGTTGCTGAAAGAATGCCATAAACTAATGCGTTACCACCGAAATCAGTAACCAAAAAAACCAGAAAAGGTAGAACGATACTAAAACCAAGGGTTCCCACAAAATTAATCAACAATAGCGGTAAAATCGAGACTCGTTCTCTGTGTACGGTAGTCACTGTCTATTTGTAAACATTGAGTATTAATTTAAGCGTTAATTTAAGATTTAGGATTTAGGATTTAGGATTTAGGATTTAGGATTTCTTGCTATCCTCAATTGTTCTTGTTACAGTCTTGAATTTTTCTAGTAATCCTCATCAAACCTGCTATCAGATCGATGAGAAAAAATCTGCAAAAATATCACGGGGAGCGAATTACTTATAAGTATTCTAATAAACTTGTATGCCTATGCATGATACCTCGGATCCAATTTCATACCTACCCAAGATCATGTTTTTTACAAAAGGTAAAGGGATTCACAAGGATTATCTTACGAGCTTCCAATTAGCCTTAAATGATGCTCAGATATCTGATGTTAATCTCGTCTCTGTTTCTAGCATTATGCCTTCACAATGCAGAATAGTTAGTGTGCCAGAAGGCAGGAGGCACATTATACCGGGCCAAATTGTATTTAGTGTCATGGCCAGATCTGCGACCAACGAACCAAATAGATTGATTGCAGCATCTATTGGATTAGCTAGACCATCGAACAATAACCATTATGGGTTTCTATCTGAACACCATTCAACTGGAGAAACTGCTCAAAGAGCAGGTGACTATGCTGAAGATATGGCAATGGAAATGCTTGCTACTACTCTGGGTTTGGCAAATGATCCTACACTCTCATGGGATGAAAGAAAGGAGGAATGGAAATTATCAGGCAAAATATACCGAACACAGAACCTTACACAATCTGCAGAAGGCAATAAAGACGGTCTTTGGACTACTGTGGTAAGTGCAGCCGTTTTTATAATCTAGCTTCTTCAACCGTCATGTTAATGTAAAAGGCAATGTAACCCCGAATCAACAAAGACTGGAATAATTTCGATGTAGAATTACCTTAGTTTGTAACTTCTACTTTTCATATCCATTTTTAATCAAATATTGGGTACAATTCTATAGATAGATCCTTGGCTTTTGTGAAAAGTGAGTATGTATAAGTAACCATCGGGTCCAACTTCTAGATCGGTAACACCAGCAAATCCTGATGCAAACAATGCCTCATTACTTTCCTCAGTTGTATTTGCTATCCTATCAGAAAGCTGGCCGTCGAGTAATAGCGAATCCCTATTATTTTCAGCTTTGTTGTCGATGGTATTGTTGTTGTTATTATTAGTCAAATCAAAATGGTATACGTTACCATTATTAATATCTGCTGCAAACAAATCATATTGATAGTTTTCACCCAATTTATCACTATCAATAAATCTTATTGCCGTAATACCTACAGTTTGATTCCATGCAAATTCAGGGTGACTATAAGTACTATTTTCTGAAAGGTGTACAAGATCATTTCCAGGAATAGTATCGACTGGAACATACTTACCTCCAAAATATGTGTCTGCTCTCCAAAACCCTTGAAGTTTATTCCATCCGCTATTGAAACCAGACTCGATCAAGTTAATTTCATCGCCAAATCCTGGTCCATTTTCACTATCCCATAGTTTTCCTGTCAACGGGTCAAAATCCATTCCATAGCTATTTCTTATGCCATACGCATAGACACCACTTGAAACCTTTGAAGCATTAAATGGCCCATCTGCGACAGGATTACCGTCCTTGTCAATTCTGAATACTACACTTGAGTTCTCAAATGCTGCTCCTGTTTTAACATTCTGTGTGTATGTCGAATGATCTTCCAAATCTCCAATAACAACATACAAATTTTCATCGGGGCCGATCAGAACTATTCCTCCATTGTGATGGGTACCTGGACTAGGTGGAACGCTCAAAAGGAGTTCAGGATTGATTAGCTTGGTGTTACCCGAACCATCCACAGAGATTTCATACTTGTAAAGACGATTCCCAATTTCAACCGCCCCTTCCTTCTCTACTTCTCCCTGAGCTTCTGTATAGTAAACAAATGCATAAGACTTGTTGCCTCCGTTACTATCTTTAGATATGTCAATTCCGACTAATCCACTTTCATCTTCAGCAGTAACAGTAACATCTAAAACTGGCTCCTGTTGAATGATTCCATTATGGATTAGTCTTACCTGACCATTATTTTTTTCTAGAACTAGAATATCTGTTGAATTTAAAAAGACCATATTAGAAGGATATTCTAGGCCCTTAAAAACGAGTTCAATATTTAAAGCTGAATTATTAGAAACGATTGTTGGAGTTTTCCCTTTTGGCGATGCGGGCGGAGGGGATTTGGTAGAAGGAGGCAATTGCTGAGCTGAAGCTTCCGTGAATATTGCTGGGATTGAAACCAATGTTTGGATGCCTATGAGGGAGAAAAAAGTCAAGAAAACCAATGATATTCTAAGAAACAATTGTTAAACGTAGTCTACTTCTCTTCCTCATTTATATACCGTTATCCTGTTTCACAAATACAAGAACTAAGGATAGACCTATTCGTCCGCCACTAGATCAATTCATACATCCTTTGGATGAAATTCGAAAGTTGTTCTTAATCTTAGGCACGTTCATAGTTACGATACTCGACGATGGATTTTGCTATCTTTGAATATTTGTTGAAGGGAGGGATCTGCCGAAAAAGGCCTTTACGTTTGGACGGTAGAGATAGTAGAGAATTACTCCATTAATGGCTATACCAACTATCTGGGCAATGATCCCAGTCACAAAACTATTCGTGTCATCGACAAAGGATGCATCAAACATACTTGCAGTTACTCCAGAGACTATTTGGACCGCAATCGCAATAATTGTTAATATGACGGTTATAATCCAAGCCCATCCCTTTCCTTTCAATAATCCATAAGATACAACCAAATATCCAATACCAACTGCGAGAACTATTGCACCAATTACTATCCCAACGCCGCCGAGGAATCTTGCTAGTTCCTGTAATTCTGCTGCATTCTGTAGTTCTTGTTGTGGTTGTTGCTCTGGCTGTTGCAGCTGTAGTTGTTGTTGTTGTTGCTTCATTTGCTCTGAAATGAAAACATCAATAGGAACTGATGTAAAGAATGCTCCAAAGACCAGTAATGAAATTCCTCCAAAAATCAAAATTACTCCGCCAATAATAGTCAGAATGGCAATTATCGTGACTCCGATCGGTCGCTTAATTTGTCTGTCCAAATAGAATAATGATTTAATTGTCAGAAGTTGGATAAAAAGGATTTAGAAAATTTGGAACTATTTTTGCTGGGCTAGGATTATCAGATTATTTGTATTGGCAAGTTTTCATTTTAGAAGTCATGGAGGAGTCTTGCAATTTACCATTCTCTTTCCAACATAGGTACCGCCGCAACCAAATAATTTAAAAATCGTTTTGGTTTCCATTTAATCTGACTTACTGCTGATAGTTAGTGTCAACTAAAAGATTTTTTAGATTGAAAAGTAGGACCGCCAAAATAATAAGCTTTTTACATTACGGATCTCTTGTTTTTACTTCTCTATTTGGTCATAAAATAAAAAAAAAGAAACTGTTTTGGACGATCAGTCCACCACGGCTATGCTCCAGTCGAGTTAAGTATAGGATTTCCGTTAAAGGTTAATCCATTCAATGTTTTCTCGTTCAATTGTACTACGTTCTCTGGAAGAGGGACGTAACCAAGATCCGATGCGAATTGTTGTCCATCTGTTACCGCCCAATCAATAAAGTCAACAAGTGCTTTGGCCTTCTGTTCTGTCATGGTTGGATTTGCGGACAGGTCCTTATCTACTAATAGGTATGAGAAGCTTGCAATTGGGAATGAATCGGCTCCTGGAGCGTTCACCATTGTTACATTCGACCAATCACCATCACCTGCGGGTAACTTGGGCGCTGATGCTGCGACAGCGGCTTTCGTGGACTCTAAAGTTGGCTCAACGAAGGTACCAGCCTGGTTTTGGACAAAACCGACGGGCATACCTGTAGTTAAGGCGTAAGCAAGTTCTATATAACCAAGTGTGTATGGACTACCTCTGATTGCGTTGGCCACACCTTCATTTCCTGGAGCTCCTATACCTGTTGGCCACTGAACTGATTTACCTTTTCCAACTTGCTGATCCCAGTCCGGACTTATAGCTGTAAGATAATCTGTCCATACGTATGTCGTTCCAGATCCATCTGATCTATGCACTACTATAATATTTTCATCTGGGAGATTCGCGTCGGGGTTAAGTTCTACAAGTCTAGGATCGTTCCATTTGGTAATCTTACCCAAAAAGATGTCAGCAAGAACAGGACCAGTAAACTTGAGTCCACTTTCTGGCACTTCAGGAATATTGTAAGATGGGACAACAGATCCTATTGTCTCCGGTATATGAACTGCACCAGGCGCATTTGCAACCTCCTCGGGGGTCAGCGGAGCATCACTCGCGCCGAAATCGACTGTGTTTTCCGTAAATTGCTTGACACCGCCGCCACTTCCGATCGACTGATAGTTGATTGTTGTGCCTGGATCGACTGCTTCATACTCAACTCTCCAAGTATCTATCAGCGGAAATGGGAATGTCGCACCCGCCCCATTGAGAGCTCCCTGTCCTTGAGCAAATAGGTTGCTAGAGAAACTTGCTGGTATCGTTGATGCCATCACAAGTACCGCCGCAACCAATAATTTAAAACTCATATTGGTTTCCATTTAATTTGACTCACTTCTGTTAGTTATTAATCCGTATACGATATGATTACCGTAGTCTATGGTTTTCTATGGCGATCATATAGATTACTTTCATACCTGTTTAGGGTAGATGTTTCGACATATTTAGGTGAAAAAGTATCTATAGTTTCAGTTAGGATAAAATTGACCTTATCCAGGTGTAACCCTTTAAGACACCAAATACTCTATTTTTTGACTTAACCCAATGACCACCACCGTATCCCTGTGTAAAGATCTATAATTGGTTCCA
>JARBAV010000301.1 GCA_029237515.1 Nitrososphaerales archaeon | reverse complement strand
TGATGTCATCAATGAAACCCATATCTAGCATTCTGTCGGCCTCGTCGAGCACGACGTGGCTTACCTTGTCCAACTCGATGGTTCCTCTTTTCAAATGGTCAATGAGTCTACCAGGTGTAGCAACGACCACCTGAACCCCTCTCTCCAATCGTGATTGCTGCTGACCGATACTTACCCCTCCAAAAATGGATACCACACGAATTGGAGTATACTTCGAATATTTTGTGATCTCATGGGTTACCTGTACTGCGAGTTCCCGCGTGGGTACCAATATCAAAAATTGTACCGGACCGTTACTTTTGAGACGCGATAACACAGGCAAACAGAAAGCTGCCGTTTTACCCGTTCCAGTGTGTGCCTGGCCAATTACATCATGCCCTTGCAAAATAAATGGTATTGATGCTTCTTGAATAGGAAATGGCCTGGCGAAGCCTATTTCTTCCAATGCCCTAGTTAAAAGTGGGCTTACTCCTAATTCTTCAAATGTAGATTTCAATCTTTCTTTTCACTAATATTTTTCTTTACAAACGCACGGAAGAAATGATAAGTAGTATTCTGATACTGATACTTGACAGATCTGCCGCTGCTTTTGACGACAGATATTAGAAAGCACAGAAATATAAGGGATACGGAAGCTAATCCGATACAAATCACGTATACCAAAATGAATTGTTTAATGAGGCATTAGAGCGTAATACAAGTTTTTTATATCAAACTCGTTAACAATAATTTATGCTAAGTGAAACTCCCAGGGACGACTACCAAGATAAGAAACTTCGCGGATCCGGAGGATATGTTATAGCTAAAATAACAGACGAAGAACAGAGAAAAGGTAACCTAGGAGGGCCTGAGCTTTTCCTAGCAGGTGTGGGAAGACTAGACGAAAATAGGCTCCTAAAGCATTACTGTAACAAATGCGAAACGCAATTTGAGGGTCCTCCGGCTATTGTATATGATAACCCAAACGAGGATCTAGGGGAAGGGGTTGTTTTAGAAGAGAAAGGGGAGTACAAATGTAAGAAATGCAAGAGCACGATTGCACAATACCGCAAGTTTCGATCTCCTCAGAATGAAAAGGCTGTACAAGACGATTCATCGTCTGTCATTAAACAGGAGATAAGTCAAAGAATTTCTTCGGCGAAGCCAGAGGAACCATCGACAGCAATTAAACATTCCGCAATTGACACAAAGCATGAGGTACATAATGCCTTAGCTAACGGTGAATTTCTGCCAATACACTCACTAATCGAAATGCCAGCCTATGACTCGGAAGCAATGCTAATTGGAAACATAAAGGAGATCGGCCTTCGACGGCTAAAGAATGGAACAGTCGATGTAAGCATTATGGTCAATAATCGATTAGGGGATAAGGAGACAAAAGCTTCTGAAATCCTATGGTCAAAGATATCTAAGATTGGTGACATTGTGTTAATTAATGAGAATCAGTCCAACGTTGAGCTTGACCCGCATAATGGATCAACAACGCTAGCGAAGTGTAAATCATGCGGCTATACAAACGAAGAGGGTTCGAAGTACTGTGAAGAGTGTGGATCAAAATTGTGAAATAGTACACATGTTTCTAGTTGAGGGGATTTTGGAGAGATCACTTCTCAAAGTTCACTCATAGCTATGATCTTACTGAGGTTCAATTGTAGCTGGGGGCTTGCTCGACACGGCATAAGTTACCCATGTTACTCCTTCTACCTCGTTGCTGATTCGATTGCTGATTTTTGCGATTAGATTATGAGGTAATCGCACCCAATCAGCCGTCATTGCATCAACAGAATCGACAACTCTTATTATTGCAATGTGTCCGTAGAGCCGTCCATCGCCAATTACCCCTACTGCCTTATCATCACCTACAGCCACATACGCTTGCCAGACTTTATCATACCAGCCTTCGGCCATCAATTCATCTTCCACAATTTTGCTAGATTCTCTGGCAATACGAATTTTCTCAATATTCACCTCCCCTACAATTCTTACAGCCAAACCAGGTCCAGGGAAGGGATGCCTTTTCAATAATTGTGCGGGGATGCCAAGGGCCACTGCAAGTCTCTTTACTTCATCCTTGTAGAGGGTACTCAGTGGTTCTATAACCTTTAGATTAAGCCACTTAGGCAAACCCTTCACGTTGTGGTGACTTTTGATAACAGAAGCTGGGCCACCAGATACCCCACTTTCTATGATATCAGGGTAAAGAGTTCCTTGTGCTAGCCATTGAAAAGGACCGTGTTCAGATGCAACATCACTAAAAACTCGAGCAAATTCGTCACCTATTATCATCCTTTTTTCCTCAGGATCTGTGATTCCGGTTAACCTTGTGATGAATCGCTCTGATGCATTGACTACTAATAGCGGTATATTTAGAACTCGTTCAAAGGTTTGTACCACTAACTCCTCTTCTCCAACTCTCAGCAACCCATGATTGACAAATACACACCGAAGATTGTTTCCGACCGCTCTATGTAATAAAACCGCTACCGTAGTCGAATCAATCCCTCCACTAACGGCACACATTACTCTATTACTTCCTACGCTTCTCTGGATCTCTAAAATAGTTTTTTCTAGGTAGTCTTTCATGTTCCAGGTGGGCGCTGCCCCACTTATTTGAAATGAAAAATTTTTGAGAATCTCTGTCCCTCTCTCCGTGTGCAACACCTCAGGATGGAACTGAATCCCAAATAGCTTCTTGTTTCTATTAACGATCGCAGCTGAAGAAGAGCTATCGGTATGAGCCAGAACGTCGAAGCCTTTTGGTATTAACTCAGCGGTGTCGCTGTGGCTCATCCAACATCTTATGTTACCATTTATGTTACTAAAAAGACCGTCATGGTCATCAATTACAAGATTCGAACTACCGTACTCACGAACAGTAGATTTTCTTATCTTTCCCCCAAATCTGTCAACGATTAGTTGATGGCCATAACAAATTCCTAAAATAGGTATTCCAAGGTCAAAAATGCCGTAGTCTGGCTTAGGAGACCCTTCAACATATATGCTAGCCGGACCGCCCGAGATAATTATTCCTTTAGGTTCAATTTCTCTAAGCAATTTCGCAGGAGTATCATGAGGCAACAATTCGCAGTATACATTTGCTTCTCTTATCCTCCTGCAAATTAGATGGCTATACTGCGAGCCGAAATCGAGGACTACTATTCTATCCATGATTCATCGTGAGCCTTTTTCGATCATACGACTAAAAACCCAAGCGCATGTATTGAATATTTCATTGAGTCGTTCCTTCTCCCTATAATTGTTGATCCTTATCTTTCGTATAATATTACTTTCATTTTCTTCTACTATATACGTTAATGATTCTGACGCTTTAATCTGCAAATTGCGAGTCTTTTCTTCATCTTTAACCTTCATACCATCGAGAATTCTTCCCAAGAAAAACGATCGGAATGGGGGGGTGTTGGTACTTAGAAAGATATTCTCGGCAGGAACGATATCTACAAAATGAGTAGTAAACTCAGCTTTGGCAAGAAGGAGATTGTCTCTCACTCTATGAAGTTCTTTAGTTTCTGTAATTTGAGATCTTGTTGGATCGGAGTCTGTTGGACTAGATTGATTTTCTCTATGTACCACGTCAGTTGTAGTAGTTTGATTATTAGGGTCCTCGATTTTTGAGGTCATAGTTTGCTGGGATGCAGGATGACTTGAGATGTCATGAGGCCCAGAGAAAGGGAATTGATTTGTCGGATTTGATTGGAGCGCATAAGTATCTTTCAAGCTAGATGCTGCTTTGAAACTTCCTAACTTAAGCATACTATCGACGAGGGAGAGCGTGGCTCGCAAGTTTTCAATCTCCTCATGCTTGTCAGAAATCAACTTGACAAGCCATTCACGGATCTCAGCAGCTCGCTTGATTTCATCGTCAGAATAGCTAGAAGACAATTCAATTTGCATTGACATGAAAGATATAATAGCTTTTCAGAGGTCAATGGCCAGTTCTTAGCTTATACTTTTGCCGGATGAACCATCCTCACAGGCGTTAATCCGAGCTTTAAACTTTAGCTTATGTTTCCCTTTTCAGATTGCTTCTAAGGATTATCGGAGCGAGCCTTTCATATCTCATGTCGGGGTTGCTTTTAGATATGTAAATCCTTTAATGGGATTCATGGAAGTATCAAATAGCTCTGACCGAGTCCTAACTGCCAACATAGCTAGTAATCTTCTTGCTACCTTCATCTTCGCCCTTTTTAGATTTGAATCCTGTACCGTACCCTTAGAATAATACTTCCCGATCTCGTTTCCTAAATCCATACCAACAAGTATTATTTGACTTGCTCCCAATTCTTCAGCAAGAAATACAGATCGATCACCATCGGTGAAGCCACCGAAGTTGTACACATTATTCATAGGCATTACTTGGGTAGAGCCTATTACATGTCTAAGTTTAGGTACTAATTTAGTCATGAGTGAAATATTATCTCCGTGAGCGTGGACTACCATTATTGCTCCTATCATGTCAGCTTTCTTGAGAAATAACTGATTCCCATCCAAATCTGTTACAACGACGTCCGGTTTGATCTTGTGTTCTAAAATTGCTTGGACTGCTCCATTAGCCACAATTTTAGTGAAATTTCGGTTTCTCTTTATGTACGGGATGCTAGCTTCTAAATTAACCCCAGCGCCTATTACCATGACCTTTTTTCCGTGAATCTTCTTTCTTAGCACTTTGAGATCTAATGCCTTTCTTCGGGTCATATATGACAGAACTTTTGCGGCTTCTTGGTCCTTTTCGGTGCTATAACCAAATTGTTCCCTGATTTCTTGATAATGAGGAAACCATTCGATAAACTCCACGGTTAACGTTGGAAAGAAGTTACTAATAGGTTGTTTGTTCGTGGGCTTAAATCTGACAACATTGACAATCGCGTCATTATCATGGGTTTGGTTCTAATACTTATTTTAACCGTGTAATTTGTATCCCTGTAACAATTATAACTTTCTAATACGGAATATCTGATAACTTTGACAATTGAAAAAATGAAATTGGCGCCTAGCTTTCCAGGTGATCAAATTGCGTTTATAGAAGAGTTTGAGAGCGGCAAGAACACGTACATCGACGATGGTAGTATTCGATCCAGCACGGTTGGACGCAAAGTTTACGATTTGAAGAGACGTCTAGTAAGGATTGAGCAAAAAAATACACCGAAGTTGCCTAAAATAGGAGATATTATCGTTGGATATATCGACATGCTCTTTGGTAGCATGATATCGGTAAGAATTTTGTATATTAATGATGTAAAATCTATCTCTGGATTTTCTGCCATTTCGCCTACAAGAGGTATTTCGGTTTCGGGTGGACAAGGAGGATGGTCAAGGGAAAGAGGGGATCGTAGGTCAAGGATCACATTTAGGGTTGGAGATATTATTAGAGGAAGAGTAGTAAGCCTGCTCAATTCAAACATTCACATCACTATCGCAGAGAAGGACTTTGGTGTAGTCTATACATTGTGTTACATTTGTGGAGGAAATACAGTTAGAGTGAACAATGCAGTGAAATGTGTAGAATGCGGGACCTACGAAGAGAGAAAATTGACGTCAGATTATGGAAAAGAGACCTTCGGTACAATTCACAACGGCAAGACGTTAGATGGTGGTAAATAAGGTCGCTTTTCAAGGCGAGCGAGGCGCCTACAGTGAGCTTGCTGTCATTCATTTTTTCCCAGACTCGGCGCCCATTCCGGTACGATCATTTCAAGAAGTGATAGAGACACTATCATCAGGCCTGTGCGACTATGCAGTAGTACCTATCGAAAATTCAATTGAGGGAAGTGTAAATGAAGTATACGATTTACTATTGCAATCGAACTTGTACATTGTAGGAGAGACTTATCAAAGAATACACCACTGTCTTATTGCAATAAAAGGAATCGATGTGGGTTCATTAAGGGAAGTGTATTCACACCCCCAGGCTCTAGCTCAATGCAGGCAATATATAAATGAGAAGAAACTTGCCTCCGTACCAGTATATGATACTGCAGGCGCTGTGAAAATGATCAAGGAAGGTCAATATAAAAGAGCAGCAGCAATCGCCAGCAAACGTGCCGCTGAAATCTATGGAATGGAAATTTTGGACGTCGGGATAGAAGATAGGAAAAGCAATTTTACAAGATTTTATGTACTATCAAGAGAGTCTGCAAATACAAAGCCATCGGGGAACGATAGGACATCCATCATTTTCTCTGTTAAGCATGCACCAGGATCGTTAGTGAACATCTTGTCTGAATTTGCAAGAAGGGAGATCAACCTTACCAAGATCGAATCACGTCCAACCAAGGAAACCCCCTGGGAGTACAATTTCTTTACCGACTTTGAGGGACACATTCTTGACTCAAAGGTTAAAGATGTCTTGAATGTTATAGAATCAAAAACAGCTTTCGTAAAGGTTCTCGGCTCGTATAAGAAGGAAATGACTGATTGGTAACTTTTAGCATTTCATCGGAGTCTCGCTCGTAAAGCAAGCCCGAGTACAATAATCCCTGTTACTATAAGCATAAGCTGGCCTCCTAAAGCTATCTGACTACCCTTTGTAAAGGCACTGCCAACTATGCTCAAATCAGAACTTCCTAGGTTCTCTATGGATATTAAGTACTGTCCATCCGTTTGAGCCGTAAAGTTATACTGAAAGCTAGCAGTGTTGTTTACCGACTTAATTACCTCTTGTTCAGGATCCACAATTTCAATGCTCGAATTGGATCCTGTGACAGATAACACTACAGGGTTACCCGCATTCATGTTAGGAGTTAAGGTGTCACTTTCACCAGCTTCGACTGTTCCATTCAGAGATACTGAGACAGGAGTTAGTGTATAAAGTGCTGATGCCGAGCCTATGATAATAAAAGAAACTCCTGCGCCAAGTAAGACATAGAAGATCCTCGACTTAGACGCAAACGAACCTCTCATGTATCATTTGGGGTGTAGACGGGCTATAAATACATCGATCTGAACTCTTGCTATATCATTATTGTTGCTCCAAGCGCTCGATCTCCTAGGATCTTATGCCATCAAGAAGCTGCGGGGGACAGCTTTGAGGTTTCGGGGTTGTCAAAAAAGGTAATATATCATGTTTAATAGTAAATGCAATCCCGTGTTATAATGGGTTCATTCGATTCTACATTTCTACAATTACCCTACCCCATAAGTAAGTAAAATGAACATCATACAATTGCTGACTATGGCTGTGCTACCAAAGATTAGCAACGATCTGTGTTAATTGAGATATGCACAGGTATGATTCCCTTTACTGATAATTAGAACTGACTCTCTAGATTTTAGTTGCTTCCCTTGCTTTCATTAGAATCACTTAGCGTTTTCTGAATTTCGTTTTGTGTTTCCTTCGTAGGACTGCTATAATCCAGTAGCCTTCGGATGCGAATAGCACGGTTCGTCCCCAGCCCCGCTATCATTGATAGCTCGGCCACCGATGCAGTTAGAGTTTTCATAGGTGTTCTGAATTTTTTTAGCATGCGAACCGCTGTTTTTTCACCTACACCCGGCAAGGAAGAAAGTACAGATAGCTGCTGAACGTAAATAGGATTTTGTTTACGAATTCTTCTAAGAAGCGGACCATCTATTGATCTTTCCCTACGAACTAGATTTGCAATCAAAATGAGCATTCGAGATGTGACCTCAGGAGTAGGAGTTGGTACTATTGGAATCCGAAATTCAAGTGCGACCCGGGCTAACGCGTCAAGTATTAGAGGCATTTGTTCCGCATATGAATGGTGGTAATCGTCCTCTTTCGTTTGGGAATGTTGTTCAGGTCCTCCCACTAAAGTTTTTCCTTCAATCAAGATTAATGGTCTGGGATAATGCTGGACCAAATCGTTGCACT
>JARBAV010000300.1 GCA_029237515.1 Nitrososphaerales archaeon | reverse complement strand
CCCAACATAACATTACATCCTATGTTTTGACCAACCATCAAAAGGCATCTGGAGAATTCACCGAAGTAAACATAGGCATCCTTAGTGCAATGAAAACCACCAGTGCCTTTGACAATTGGATCCAGAGCCGCAACCTCTTGCTTATCTAGATATTGTAGTTCCTCGCAAGTTAGGCCATTTGAGTATCCCCACTCTAGATATCTATTTAGATGTGCTTTTCCGTTTTCATCTGTAGCGACCTCTAAAATGCCATCCTTAATGAACGGCAAATGCCTTGATTGGCAATAGTCAGAGAGCATATCAAAACCAATCGAAGCAGACCTTGCGAACAATTTTCTCTTTGACGGGTCATAGAGGAATGGAGCATGAACTTTTCCAGTATTTCGAGAGCTGGCGTGCAGCGCTGGTGAAATTTCCTGTTCGATAAGAAGTATCCGCGTACCTGGTGCTAAATTGTAGGACAATAAATAAGCTATAGAACATCCTAGGATCCCTCCACCGATTATAACGATATGGTAATGTTCTCTCCCACCCAATGCGAATTACCTTGATGCGTGCGAAGCTACTTTCATCAACAAGTCATTTTATTCTTTATAAGGAGACTAATGAAGTAAAGCTCAAACCGAAAATAACTATATATTATTTCCCATCCTTAAATTATCCGTGAAAGTACTTATTGCTGAGGACAATCCGGATACTCGGTTTTATTACGATGTACTTTTAGAAAAGTACCAACATGTGCTTGTCTCAGCAAAGGATGGTTTGGAATGTTTAAGAATATATCACGATGAATTCGAGAATATAAGACTACAGACTGATGCAATGCAAAAGATTCAACCTTTTGACGCTGTAATATTAGATTACAAGATGCCCGGGCGCAATGGACTTGAAGTTGCCGAGGAAATATTAGCAGTTAATCCACATCAACGAATAATATTTGCATCCGCATACGTCAGAGACATACTTATGGAGGCAGTTAGGCAGCTCAGACAATTAGTTGAGCTAGTTCAAAAGCCGTTTAATGAAACACAGTTCATCGATATCCTTGAAGACGCTGAGATGTATCGAGAGCTTGGAAAATTTAATGTCGATATAAATCAAATTAAATTGGGTCAGTTCAGACATGAACAGCTGAAGAAGCTTGTTGAAATTTTGAAGGAAGTTGGAAGACGAGGACATTAGGGAATAGATTAAATCTATAATTGCCATTTTTCTAGCACCTTACGACATAGATTTTTCGCAGATCTAGATCAAAGTGTTTGATATTCGGTATTGCGGATCATATCTTACACGCGAATGGCGATGAATCCTAGGCATACCTTTATTGTACAGTCAGGTTGTGCAACTTTTTTGTCTATTGCTAAATCCTCGGTACAAGCTAGGGTTCACCTCCTCAATGAATGAATATACAAAAGGTTCGTAGAGAAAGTTGATCGTAAAGTACGAACTGATAAAACGCACTTTCTTAAAGCTCCCCATTATTCTTTTTCTAGTCCAAATTTGTTTTTTTCCAAATGGATCATAAACTGCGTCACGAAGGCATTTGATAGGTGAGAATAATCGGACTAATTTCGGAAGGAGGATAGCCGCTTCTACAGCCGCAGCAGCCGCGACTGATGTCGTCACTGTCAATTATTTGATGACTGAATGTCCCAACAGGTAATCAATTAATTTAAACCATTTATTTTTTCAAAGATTGGACTCATCATTAAACATTTGGCCATTTTATTTATTATTAACTTGGTTCTAACTATGATGCTTCTTCTATTAGTATTATCTCAAGCTGGTTTATTCCATATGTCTACGGATCGGCCAAATGATTACCTAATGATTGAATTTGCTTCTGCTTCACAACTAGAAGATCAGCGTGACAATTATAGTATAGGGGGACCAATTGTATTTAACGCTAGTGGGATTATCGGAGAGAATTCCACTGATGCAATTTATCCTGCTTTTAATTATAGCCTTACGGAAATCAATCAAGTCGAAAATAATGATTTGACTTCTAATGGCACTTTTCTACCGCTGCCTGATCTCGGTTCCAAAACAGGAACGCCATCTCAAGAAGCTTCTACGGCAGGGGAAGCAAGTGAAAAGACTCAAAATGCCATTGAGAAAATGGTAAATCCAAGCTCTTTACTATCTTCAGCGATAGACGACATCCGCGAGAGTGGAAATAATGATAATAAAGCTGACAATTCACAAGATGTCAAAACAGAGCCTCCCAATAATGCCATAAGCTTCCTCAAAAGCGAATTTTCAACGATTCCTTTGTACGGCATGAATATTCCACCAAAGGATTATCTTATAGTCTCAAGCGATGAGGCGCTCGGAGACGAGGGTGAAAAGCTTTTTGCAATTGCAAGAATTCCCTGCAATGATAAAAACGAAACTCCATTGAGGGTTGTATTAATGGAAAATTGGTCAAGCATCGCTTACCCGCCCCCTAAAATGCAACTAATTCAAGGCGACGGTGAAGGAGGACTATGCATGTTCAGGATTGAATATCCAGAAAATGGGACTATTGACTCTTACATCACGCAGACTACTTCGGACAGGAGCTCAACTCGAAATCATATCTCGTCAACTGCAATAGCACTGTATAATTCAGGAACATCTGTTCTAAAATTCCCCATTGCTAGCTCAATTACAATATCGCATATTGGTTCACTTTAGGACAAGGGACTTGCGAAAGAATAACCTAAAACATAGGGTGCTAACATT
>JARBAV010000299.1 GCA_029237515.1 Nitrososphaerales archaeon | reverse complement strand
CAGTCAAATTGTAAGGCGATTTTTGATGCTTAACTGAGGTGCCCTAATCAAGAACTGCTGCCTCCAATTCCGTTCCGAACCCCACCACAGAAATAAAACTAGACGATGACTAAACGAGCTAGAAAAAATTTTGACAATTTAGTAGCTACTGAGAAGACAAGATAAATTATTCACAAACTACTAACAAAAATGATTTCCGAGGGTGACACATGAACCCCGTAAACTATTCAACGTTCCTTATGTCTAAACTAATTTCAGGGGAGCAATCCAATTCGTCCCAATCAAGGTTATTACTAGAAGGGATAATTTCGGACAACGGATCATAACTGTCGAATTTTGTTTTAGAGACAACCGAAGAAAGAAGATGCACATTGACATGCCCTGGGTTTGACATCATTAGATTTACACTGCTCACGCTATCTTTTTTAAAGATCGATTGAATTGTATCGACTAGATCATTCATTGCGCCTACCGATATCCTATCGCCACCCATAACATGAACCAGAGTACGTCTCACGGATTCAATGTCGGTATTATCCAACAGCATCGCCAGTGAATCCTTTGCGGAAGATGAGACGGAATCTCTATTAGGTCTTCCTACACTTAATAAATTAAGATCAACGTTGAATTCAGTCTGATAAAATGAAGAAATAGTGTCAAATAATGCCTGATTGGTAAGATCATAGCATTGCGAAATTGTCAAATCAGGATTGTTATCTAGAAATGCATCATTGTCAATAACGACAACTGCACCAGAAGATTCTCGAATCCTACGCAATGAAATTCCTGCGTCAAAGATTCTGTTCTTTTCAAATTTGAAGGGCATAATAATGAATGTAATGATGTCAATATCATTTGTTTGAGGCCTCGAATGGAATGAAGATAAGGCGGCTTCACTTGTTTGATTTGCGACAGAAGATTGATGGTTTCTAATAGTGTTACAAATTGTTGGGCAGAGTGCATTTCCAGCTTTTCCGGCTAGATTACCTATGATTAAAACTGTTTTGTAGCCCGCTACTAAAGTCTTGATCCTATCCACGGATGCTTGAGCATAGAATCTAAGTCTACGACCAGATGGATTGATCCATGATTGTGTGTTTATCAGAACGGTCGGATATCCTCCTGTTTCGCACCCTTCATCATCCGTAACTATCGAACAAGCGCACCCAAGTTCGTTTGCTATCTTCGAAGCCAATCTGCTTCCTAGTCCACCCACTCCCAAAAGAAGAACTGGTTTTTTCATATTATTCAAAGTATCACTTGAAAGTTTATCCAACAGTCCTGCAGCCCCCGTAGAGAGGTGTATAATTTATACTAGTTAAAAGTTACGATAAATCGTACTATACCTATTTTAAAGCGTAGCTCAATTTCTGACATTACATTCCCGGATTAGACCATTATTTTTTTTCTCTAACCTAGCTCGACTCCCTCTAAAGCTCGTGAAGAGTATTTTTTTATCCGAACCATGATTCGATCTCCCAGCTTTGGTGTACCAATATCGGATTCTCCTTTCCTGATAAAAATTGGTTTATATGCATAGTTCCTTCCCTGAAAGAAATCTTGACTAACCTCGTCGATGATAATGCTACCTTCCCATCCAACCCACTTCATGTTTCTCTCGCGAGAAACCTTCTTGGCAAGCTCATGAATTCGACTACTTCTATCCTTGACTATTTTGGTGTCCAATCTACCCTCCAGCAATGTCGCAGATGTTCCTGGTCTAGCAGCATATCTAGAGCAATTTACGATGTCAGGTTTGCTATCGGATATCAAATTCAATGTCTCCTCAAAGTCCTTTTCACTCTCACCTGGGAAACCAACAATGATATCTGTGCCAATAGTAACATCACGATACCTGTCTCTAAAAGATTTCACGATATCTTTGTACATCTTGGCAGTATGGCCTCTCTTCATCGACCGTAATATCCGTTCGCTACCACTCTGGACTGGAATGTGTAGAAATCGATAAATTTTATTTGATTCCTCGAGTAGCTGGAGCAGTCTATCCTTCAAGAAGCCCAGATACATTGGGTTCATCATACCAATCCGTATCCTAAAATCCTCTGGTAATAGACTGCATTTTCTCAACAATTCGATGATGTCTGTGCCAATATCAAAACCATAACAGCCATTGTCAGTGGAGGAAAGCCAGATTTCTTGACAACCTTCCATGGTATCTTCCTTTATGGCATGCATAATGTCTCCAATTCTATAGCTTGTTATCTGACCCTTTGCAAGTTTGGTTTGACAGAACGAACATTCACTCAAGCATCCAATTGCTATCTGAATAATACTCACAACAGGGTTAATTCTCATCCTGGGAATATTCAACTTTTCCTGCCCATCTACATCCTCCAATTCAATGGACTGTATACCCATGATTGCAGCTTTCGCGCAGCTGACCGTCTTGGTTAATGACCTTGGTCCCAAAAAGGAAGCACCACTGAATTGTCTTTGAAGTTTATCGGTTTCAGTTTTTGCCAAACATCCTGCAATTATGAGTGGTTTCCCAGACATTGAAAGGGCCTTTATCCTACTCATCATTTTATGCTCAGTGGTATCCTTTACGGAACAAGTGACAATTACGTTCAAGTCATGATCTTCGCCAAGATTTGCGATTTCAAAGCCGTTTGCCGAAAGGGCGCCTGCAATTGCCTGGGAATCCGCCATATTTGCAGAGCAACCATAAGCTTCTATCCAGACCCTAGGTGATGGGTTGCCATCTGTACTCTTGGGATCAGCAAACACATGACCTTCATTATTGCGATTCTTGGAATTCTTTGTAAAGGGAAGATGTTGCACCTCACTTCCTTCAAATTTTACGCACATTCTGTTTCCTATCCTCTATGAAGAACCGAAGATGTTTGAGGATACTAAACTCGGGTACGTCTTTGGCATGGAGAAAGCAAACCTCATACCACTACCGCCTTGGAGCTGCTGTAAATCTATGGCTACTGCTCAAAAGAAAACGACCTAATCATATGTTCTGCAACCGGTAGATTCATCGAGAATTCAGACTTTGGAGCAATGTACGAAAACACATACCTTTTCCCATCTTTGAGGGTCCAAATGTCCATTGCCTGAAGTGTAAATTGCTGGGAAGGGTCTCCACTTCCGTATGTGTAAATAACCTTCTGTGCTGTATCGTTTCCTAGGGTAGCAGTAACATTCTCCTGGAGTACAAACCTTGGATAATCATTTGCAATCTCAAGCAAATTCTTAGTCAACTGGTTCAGATTCTGAATATCGGGTTGAGGAGCAGCCGAAATACGGACTGTGGGTGGAAGAAGCTGCATCATCGCGGATCTACTAGCGTTGAATTCCAGAACCTGGATATCATCTGCAAATTCTCTTACACTGGGAGACCAATCAGTAGGATGATCGATCTGGATGCCTAATTCAGGAGAAACATAAGTTGAAAACTCTGTTTCATTAACAGGTCGCGGTTGCTGCTGGGAGGTAATATTTTGAAGGTTGAGAGTCTGGGTAGAATTGTCTTTAATGTCATTGCCAGGTTGTGGCAGTTGGCCTAAGGATGACTGAGTGCAAAGATTTGGTAAACAAGTAACAACTGCTGACAAAAGTGCTACTGTTGCAAGGAGCTTGAACCGGGTTCTACTAATTTCAGTAAATATATACCTCATGATGTGCTGTGTTAAAGCATGGATTATTTTAATTTTGTTGAACACTGCCAGAAATTGATCAGTCCGCTAAAGAGCAGATTACAGTCGAAAAGTGAACTTCAGGTCTCTTGATCTACGGGTTTTTTCTTTCTAGTAGATTTCTTCCTTGGTTTTTCGTCCGTTTTCGGTTCCGGTACCTTTTTATTCGCTTCATCTGGGTTAGTCGCGGCTGCATCTTTGTCTTCTTCTTTCGTTGAAACCTCAGGCTGGGCTTGTTCTTTGCCTTCAGCTTCTTTCTTTTTCTTTCTGGCGGGTTGTTCTTCGGGTGTTTCTACTTCTTGTTTCACTTCAAGATCTTCTGTCTGGGATTTTCTTTCCTTAAATTCCTCATAGAGTGAAACTACCACAGTATCAGTTTCGTCTTTGGTCATTCGTACTCGGATTTTCCTGGGTGGATTTCGTTTTCCTCTCATCCACAAGTATCTGTTCAGATATTGATCTATCTTAATATCATCTGTCTTCATGTGCCTTTTGGCGAACTCTCTTAATATTCCAACTACCCTGTTTGTTCGCTTATACTCTGGCGTAATCCACGCTTTTCTGAAATTTACAGTGTAGATGCTTTCTTCAGGAGTTTCATTTAGTGACATTATTCCTTCTCTCCACCTCTAATCTCAACCAACATTGACATCTGTCCTTCGCCAGAGACGCTTCTTGGGATTTGTTCTAACGTGTCTATGTGTACGAATGATAACCCATGCTGGTACAGGTCTATTCTGCCTTGTACGTTTTATTAATCTCTTTTTTCGCGAGGTGTTCTTTCTGGCAGCCAAGCTATAGACCGAGGAGTATCTTCGCCTATTTTTAAATGTTAGTGCAGCACCTGAAGGAAAGATATCCTATCCTTGACTGTGGCGATATGCAACATATTATTAGAAGAGAGGGGTATTCCATACCCAGAGCTAGACAGCATATCAAATGTCTTTATCGTCTGACTCAAAATCACAGGATTTCTGGACATGCTTCAAAGGTAGTTATCAGAGGTCCGGTACGTCAAGTTCTGCCTTTCTTCGAAAGCCAATCTTTAGGAATATGATTAAAGTAGGTCCAGTTCTGTCCTCCCCCGTGTCAGACGAACAGTCAGTTTTTGTAGGAACAATCACTGGTCGCATATACCGAATTGATAGGAGAAGTTCTGTCGTTAAATGGCATATTAATGCATTCAATCCTGTTGTTGCGAGCCCCTCGATATATAAAAATCAACTAATAGTAGGGACCTTTTCAAAATGGGTCTATAAACCGGTCGCTGATAGTGCACTTAGTAGCGTTAGCGCCTTTAGCGTTCATGATGCAACCGAAAACTGGAAGTATGAACTCCCAAACGGAGTTTTTTCATCAATCTGTTCTGTCAAAGATATTCATGTCTTCGGATGTTTAGATGGAAAGATTTACGCTATAGGCAACGAAGGTACTCTCAGATGGCAGTTCGATACTGGCGGAGAAGTCTGGTGTTCGCCATCATCTGATGGGCACAAAATCTTCGTTGGCTCTGATGATTGCAATTTGTATTCCTTAGATTTTGACGGAAAGTTGATCTGGAAAACCAATCTACAAGGCAAGATCAGATCTTCATCTCCCTGTCTTACAACCGACACTGATAGTTACAATGATCCAGGATTTCCTTCCATTTACATTGGGACTCAAAGCGGTAACCTCTATCGGATAAACAAAGATAATGGTGCAATACTTTGGTCTTCAGAATTAAGATCACCTCTACTCTCCT
>JARBAV010000298.1 GCA_029237515.1 Nitrososphaerales archaeon | reverse complement strand
GTTGAATATGGTTGCGATATGATTTATCGAAAAATATGTCAAGGTGATCTACACATTTGAAAGTTTGTTACTATTATTCTTTACTTGCTAATCAACGTAACCTGTATCCCAACTTGCGGGTGTATTGGCGTCTAGACCTATTGATTTCCGATAAATCGACTGCCTGATAAATTAACGTCTGCTGACTAAATTCTATATATTTTGAAATCTCTTGTCTTAAACACCCAATCAACAATTCATGAAATTATTCTCGCCAAATCTAGGTTGAAGGGATAATGGTGGTGGGGCACTTTTCTTCAAGACTAGTTCATTAGTCTTGAAAACTCCGTTGACATCACAAACAGATATTTCATTCTGATTGCTAACGAGTGGATTCATCAAATCATCGAAGTTTGCATGACCCAGTCCTAATACATGCCCAATCTCGTGTAAGAGGACCGCATACAGGGTGCTAGAATCCGACTCCTTATCAAATATTTTATCTGAGAGGACTATTTTTGAGTTCGTGATATATCCACTTTGATCAAGACTATTAACAGATTGTCCTGCAGTCTGTCCAGCCTCTGTGTTCTTAGCTAATTGACTAGCGTTTCCACTATCGATATTCCCAAACGCAACTATAATCTCCGCCTTTTGATCATCCGAATGAGTCTCAAGAAGTCTTAGCGGGGTTAGCTGTTTATTCCAACTATCAAACGCTTCTCTAACCTCATTTTTCTGTTTCTCCTGCATGTTGACAAGCTTAAATTTTAGTATTCCATCAGAAATTTGCTTATCCCATGTACAACACAGCTCTATTGACATATCTGCCGCTCGATTGATGGTAGATGATTCTTTGGAAGATCCGTCTACAGTCATGACTTGGGTATGAAAAACAGAGGCAGTAAGAAACAGGAATAGAGGTAAATGAAATTTACAGTTAAGTCTCAATGCAATATTAAATATGGTTTTTTTATTATGGGTTTTAATGAAAAGAAAAATTTCTTTGTTATCAACTCAAAATTCACTAGTTTGTTCAAATTCATACAAGAAGTGGATTGTCATATAACAATCATTTTTCGTAACCAAATGTAGTAATAGCTAAGCAAAAAGAATTAGCCAGACAGATATGGATATTTAGAATCGTTCATAATTGGAAATCATTTTAGTAGCATATTCTAAATCTTGAAAGCTGCATGGATATCCAAGTCTATACCGTACCATGCCAAACCAAACCTGTTCTGATATTCCTACATTGCCTCTATTGTGTCCTGTGACGATCGATGTGTCATACTTCTCTTAGAATTAGATTTGGACAAGATTCGAAAATGAGTATCTACTATTTTCCCCGCTTAATTATTTTAAAGCAATTGATCGGACGAATGTCAATATTTCTAATAAAGTGAGAGAAGATACTCTAGACTACACGAAGGTTTGTTTGTTGTAAACTAGATTGATAGCTGTCTTTCTTAACCTCAAGTTGGGTATCATAATTACCTACGTCGGATTTTGGTCCTATCTGTAAAGTAAATGTTGCGTGTCCTTCATTATCTGTATACATGGCCTGGGTTGATTTGTCATTTTGTACCTCATGGCTAGAGGGAATACCAGCTGCTGCGACTGCCGCACCATCAATGGATCTGTCTACAGAGAAAGCGGTAGGAGGTTCTACATCCATGGTTACAAATGCATTTGAGATTGGATTTCCAGATTCTTTGTCCTTAACAGTTATTGTAAGATAGGTCTTTTCTCCTATCTTTACAGGATTCTTTGTATATGAATACTCCACCAGAAATTGGTTTAATGAATTATTATCACAGTCTCCCACTATTCCTTCAAATAATGATGAAAACTTTCCTCCTGCGATATCATTTGTAATGCTGCAGAAACTATCACTATCTGTTGCAATTTCTTCTTCACCATCAAAAGCAGCTGCTCTGCCTTCTCCAGAAGTGTCGATGTCTACTGCGGCATTTACGGCGATCGGTTGTAGATCGGCTCCGGAGAATACTGAAAACGAGATGGTAAGTAATGAAGCGATAATCACAAAAGCACCTACACTTGTCCATCGGCCATGAAAATTACGGTTGTTGATAAATATGCCTTCTATCCCTCCGCAGGGCTTTGTCGAACTATTATTCATTGAGATTATTAGTGCAAGAAGTAATAATAAATGATAACTATATATCTTATGTGTTTTTTTTAGAGAAAATTGTAACTATACAAAAATCCCGATGATGCAAGATGAAGATAGTCCAATGTAGTAATGTTGATACAGAATGTATTTCTAAAGTCGCATACTGCACCTGATTAACATATCTACTTATCAACGAAACTAAAGATTTCATACTATTGACGACGGTAATCATAGCAATATTACTAATAGATATCCAGAAGATGCAATTTCTAGAAAAAAGAAGAAAAAAGCATCATAATAGCGAGTCATTGGCCGCAGCCGCAGAAATGAATAATTCAGTATAAGTTCCTTCTCTTTTTTGGCTGCGAGATCAGATCTAGGTATTACTGTATTTGATATTTACTATAACTACTATAATTATAATTAGATACCAAATTTATGACAAGATATGGGAAATGACGAAGTGCTTGTCAAGATAGACCGTCACTGTCTGACTATGTCGACAAACTTATAATGACCTAATAATGACTCTTATGCAATAGAATAAAAGGGATTTCGGAACTTGGTTATCCTATTTGAAACATGCCAATAGTAATACGGAAGTACTTAAATTGAATTGTATGTTAAGACATGTTTATTAGTTATTTATGTAACAGCCTCATTCTGAGATCTTCTAATTAAAAACAATAAATTTGACAAGTTGGATGCTTGCATGCATTATACTTCTTAAATAGCATTCAAAAGATGCAATGGCAGTGGGGGTTGGAGTAAAAACCACTGCCAAGTTGCAATTTTAAACGGTACTGACAATTACAATTCTATTGTACTTAAGAGTTTTGCCTAAAAATGTCATATCTGCCGATCATGGCTAAGAAGTAGAGGTTTTCCCTGTTTAGGGAGCATATAATTCTTCTTCGCATTTAGACATTATTGCCAATTCTTTAAATAATCAGGAATAACCATGTTCCGTAACACCTTTTATGATAGTGTCCATAATATTACATAACTAAAATCGGCACAAAGTTCACAGCTAGGTAGGGCAAAAGATCATTCCTCTGTTCATGGCGATCAAGTAGCCCTATCTAAGCTGAATTAGCTTTATACAGTTTTGCATCGGTTGTATTACATTTAAAAATATTAATCTAATAATACCTTAATTTCAGTGCTCTGGAAATGGTGTTAGAGCTTTTCGATCATATCTGCATAGTTATCAATAACTCGGTCTGCAAAAAGTCTCTTGATACTCTATTAAGATTCGATTAACTATAGTCTTATCGGTTATGCTATAAAGTAGACGGTCATTGCCATGGATCATACGAAGTATCCCAGCTCCCCTAAGCTTCTTGATATGCCAAGAGATAGTAGAGGGGGCCTTGCCTATATGATCTACAATTTCATTAAAAGTACACAGATCGTTGTTAATCACAAATGATACTATATTCCTAATCACTTTGCTTCTAAAGCAGCTTATAATGTCAGAATCTTCCTTTGGAATATTAACGGTAAAGTACCTCGTCACTCTTTTGTTACTCTTTCGAAAGCATTATCGTACTTATCTCTAGTAATGGTTGGATTGAGTTGTAGTTCTGATTTATTTCCTTACATAGTCATTGGACCATAAATGTTATCTATCAGAGATCCGAATTTTATGTCATGCGATTAATGAAAATTGAGAAGTCAATTGTGCCACTTTTGATGGCTACAATGGTATTGTTGACCTCCGGGTCTAATGTTCATGTTTTATTTGG
>JARBAV010000297.1 GCA_029237515.1 Nitrososphaerales archaeon | reverse complement strand
GTATCCGCCGTGTGTTCACGTACGATAAGCATACAACCAATTCCGTATCCAAGTGCAACTGGATTAACTTTAAGGACAAATTTTTCGATTACCCCAGTGGAGATCATTCTATCCACTCTAGCTTTCACACTCTTGGATGTCATACCAATTGCAGAACCTATACTCATATAGGATTCTCTACAATCCTTTGACAGAATTCTAATGATTTTAAGATCTTTATCATCCAAAAAAAGCCGCTGAATTTGCATATTCCCTTTACTAAAGGGAGTCAAACATTTAAACTTAATGTTCATTATTGGGAGTATGGCTTCCGCCAACGATAAATAATGTAGATACGTCATATATGCATGGCTAGAGGTGAGACCATTCGCGAGTCATACCTGCACCGGATATTGTCAAACACTAATGTGGAGCATCGGGTAACTCATTTTCTATCCGAGAAAATAGGTTGGCGTCTTACAGGATTGATATCTACACGATGACTAGTAATGATTTTGATGAGATGCTACAAGTTAGGAAGCATTTCGATGACTTACAAGGCCTATTCCAAAAATATTTACCAAATGTTGATCCAGATCTCATCTATGATCTTTTGACACGCTTACGAGAGAATCCTGATATAATACCAACGTATACTCTAGAAATATACACAAGGCAAGATGTAGATTCGGCAAAGACTCTTGATTTCATATACAAAATAACTGGAGCTATAGCCACAATATATGATAATGGTACGCATTACGTTACAAACCAAAAGCTATCCTTAGATACGTTAAAGAATATTTCAGATCTGAAGGGCATTATCGAAATCACGGGAGCGCCTACTACCTTAGGTTGTTGGTTCTCTGATTCTATTAGGAGACGAGGGATCTAAATATTTATAAATGCATTGAACTAAAGTCTTGACTGCTTGACATATCGTACTAAGACAACAGAATAAAATTTATGTCGACTATTTGGAGTTCTATTTCCGTTAACGATAAATAATGCCAATCCTCTAAGAATGAGGATGCGTAGAATCGATAATCCAGAGCTTTCACAAGACAGAGAAACCCTTAATGAAGGAAGTGTTGGTGCTGAGAAAACAGTCACTATTAGCCGTCGGGCATGGTTTACCCTTGCGCTGCTGAGCAGCACTCTCCTGACTGTCTTTTTCTCAGAGACTATGCTTCTTCCTGCAATCCCAGAAATTATACAGGACTTTAAAATAACCTACGGAACTGCGGCCTGGATATTCAGTGCATATCTAATAGTTGCCGCTGTAATGACTCCTGTTGCAGGCAGGCTTTCTGATCTGTATGGGAAAAAAAAGGTATTGCTCATACTACTTACAATATATATAGCTGGACTTGTTGCAGGCGGCTTTGCTGATAACATATCATTTCTACTCGTCTCTAGAATAATTCAAGGCGTCGGTTTAGCTGCTGTTCCTGCAGCCTTTAGTCTTCTTAGAGACACTTTCCCTCCTTCCAAACTAGCCATAGCAGTGGGAGTATTCGGATCTGCGTATTCTGCCGGTTCGGTGGTTGGGCTATTGGTAGGTGCTAGCATTATTCAAAACTTTGGTTGGCATTCAACTTTCCTGGCCATAATACCTTTTGCTGCTTTGGTAACGATAATGATCGCCAAGTTTGTAAAAGAAGATAGAAAGGTGCAACAAATGAATCTGGCGGAGACTACTACTCAAAATGTATCAAGAGGAAAGAGGAGATCGTTTCCAATAGATATTAAAGGCGTAGCGGCTCTTTCTGTGACAATCACTTCATTTCTAATTGCTCTAACCCTCATACAGATAGGTGTTAACTCCCAGAATATAATGCAGATTGCTGGTGCATTTGTTGTATCTGCAGTTTCATTGTCAATCTTTGTTATCCTAGAGAGAAGGATCGTACCTCCTTTTCTTGATTTAAGATTACTAAGAAATAACACCCTTCTGCCATCGTACATCTTGCTAATAGCTGCGGGCATTACCATGTTTATGATTTATCCAACCATAGTTCAACTAGTCAGAAGTCCAGTTCCATTAGGTTTTGGAGGAGATTCGGTAGATGCAGCCAATGTTCAGCTGCCTTTCATGATCACTTTCTTAGTATTCGCGAGTATCACGCCATTTATTATAAATCGAATAGGGAGCGTAAAACCCATGATAATTGGTGGAGCAATAAGCCTAGTTGGTGCACTTGGACTAACCTTATTCCATTCAACAGAATTCGCATTGTCTACAAGTCTGGCCATACTCGCGAGCGGACTATCACTAACAATGACAGCGACCTGGAACATGGTAGTCTCCACTTCACCAAAAGAGTTTACTGGCATTTCAGTAGGAGTCGGTGCACTTTTGTTGTTTATTGGAATGGCTATAGGTCCTGCACTGGCTGGGGTATATATGGAGAATCACGAGACAATTGATGGAGTCGAAGGATCGTATCCATCGGCTGGATCGTATGATCAGATATTTCTTACAGCAGGCTTGCTTTCAGGGGTAACAGTCGTATTTGCATTATTACTAAGAAATAAGGCGAAGAGCTTAACTCACAGCGCATGAGATTTAGAGTGTACTGCTGAAAAGAATATTTGAACAGGGGTTGGGATTTTTTATACACTTCCGATTGACAAGCTTCCAACCACACTTTTGCTATTGCCTGTAGGACACTAACACGGCTCTAGTGCTATGCCATAACTATACCAACAGGAGTATTGGGCATGCAAAAGATGATACCAATGAGATACTCTATTACTTTGGATTCCTATGTTTGTGACTTACAGAGGAAAAAGTGGAATGGAAGTTATTTTCGCAATCAATTAGAGCTCTATTGAGCAAGAAGATGTTCCTTAACAACAACCCCAAACTCTTGGTCTGACATTCCTTTTCTTGCTTCAATCATTTGAATTGCGTCATTTCCTACTAAATATCGTAAATCAGGATTGTCGATTGTCGCCGCTTTCAGTATTACTTTCGCTACTTCTTCTGGTGGAGTACCTTGATCAACAAAGCGAGCTGTAGCTTTCTGCAATGTCTCCATCAACGAGGCATATGGTGAGGCGGGCTCTGCAGCTTTTTGCCCTATTATAGCGTTACTTGCGAAATTGCTCCGGATAGTACCTGGTTCTACGAGTACGATTTTTATGCCTAATGGGTCCGTTTCGAGGCGTATAGATTCCGATACACCTTCAAGCGCGAATTTGGTGCCACTGTATACCGGAAAGAGTGGGAAGCCAACCCGTCCAGCCATTGAACTTACGTTTACTATCGTTCCTCCTTTCTGCTTTCTCATAATAGGCAGTACTGCCTTCATTACCCTTATGGTACCAAACAGATTTGTCTCAAACTGGGCCTTAATTTCATCCATCGAGAGATCTTCCAACGCTCCAATCAATGAATAGCCAGCATTATTAACTAGTACATCAATCCTCTTACTTTCATCATTAATTTTATCAATGGCGGCATTCACTGATTTATCGCTGCTCACATCCAATTCGACTACATGAATTGGCAGTTCTCCCTTGTCAGAAATATTCCTTATTGCATTGGCTTTGTCAAGATTCCGTACTGTGGCAAATGTACGAAATCCATTTTTTGCAAGCAACAGCGATGTTTCAAGTCCTATTCCACTAGAGCTTCCAGTTACTACAGCTACTTTTTCCTCCTTGTCTTTAGTCATATTTTTTGTTGACATACGCGATCGGATCACTTTCCTATTATTATCCTTGGTGGTAGTATTGCTCCCAATATTGGAAGTTATTCTTTTATTTGTGTCTAACGTCAGTACAATAAGGAATTGAAAAGAACTACATTAGACGAATTGGACGGTAAGTTACTTCGTTCCTTGTCAAGAAACTGTAGGGTATCTTACAACAGCCTGGGCAGCGAGATAGGTATGACTGCAAAGAGTGTAAAGGCTAGAGTTAAGAAAATGCAGTCCAGCGGTGTAATAGATAGTTTCATTGTCAAAGTAAATCCGATGGTGCTCGGCTACAGCAAGGTTTGCATTTTGGTTTTGAGGATTAACAACAAAGCCGCTGACGAAAAACATATCAGATGCAGTATTAGATTGGTAGGAGACATACTTAACACAGGACATGTCCTCGGTAATATCTCAACATTCAAATTCGCTGTCAAAAAAGAGGCGGAAGAGAAACTTGAACTACTTGTTGATATGATTGGTCAAGATCATCTGATACAATACCAAACCGTTGCATT
>JARBAV010000296.1 GCA_029237515.1 Nitrososphaerales archaeon | reverse complement strand
CTTCCATTCGCTCTGCCTCGGTATATCCTGAGACAAGGCTACTTAGAACTGACGTAACTAGTTCCATATCATTCCAACCAACGAAATCTAGTGCCTCTAAAGCTTTGTTAGTAAAATCCAAAGAATGTCCGCCCCCTATGAACCTGTGATCAGTACTTGCTGCAAAAAGGATATCGGCTAGCTGCACTGCATCTGCTCCTGCGTGAATGGCTGTTACCAGACATCGCTCTGCAGCTGTTGCATTTCTTGATTCTACAAACTGACGAAACCATCTCTTAAGAGTCGATAGGTCCGGCCAGGGTTTAGGTAAAGGTGCAACTGTGAATCTAGGTGGCATAGAAGCACAATCTTGTGCTACTGCAGAAAGACCGTGATATAGTGCATGTGCTTTATCATTTTTGTTGAAACATAGTGTAGCAATATTCAACATACAAGTGTGGATTGTTAATCCTACTCCCCATCCAGACTGTTTATACTTTGTACCGAATTCTAAGCCTTTTCTAAAGGAGTATATCAAACCATCAGTATCAATATTGTTATCATTAATTGAAGACTTGTAGTAATTCTTGTTTGATGCTGGTAAAGAGAGTCCAACTACTGCTTTAGCTATTATTAATGAAATGTTTCGTTTCAGACCTATATCAAGCATTATTTCACTATTAGTAGAGGTAATGGGTGCAGTTGCTGCTGCAGCTGCTGCTGTTCTCGTAAATGATGTATCTTCAAACGGGCCTGGCACACCTATCCAAATCTCGCTATTATTTCTAATTTGTACTGGATACGATTTTACATCCCCAGCCCATTGATCAAATGTTCCCCCATTATGAAGATCGAATCGTGCATGATGCCAGTGACATGTAAGGATACCATCCTTAAGAGTACCTTGGCTAAGAGGAAAGCCCATGTGAGGACATCTATTGTCTAAAGCATAAACCTTAGAATTGTAGAAAAAAAGCGAGATAGGATGCTTCTTGACTGACAAAGAGAGACACTTACCTTCAGCTTCAATATCTTTAACATCAGCTGCATATACAAAATGACAATCGTGGTTGGACATTGTCTAAGTTAGATCATATGTTTACCATAATTATTCCATGCGTTTAGAACTGCAGTTAGGGATAAAGTGTGTGCCAAGACGTCCTCCTACACCTATCCCATTGTCTCGATTATTGTCAATAACACGGTTTATGGTTGTATATCCAATAGCAGCGATCTTTCATATTCACATGCTCATTCTATAATTCAGAGAAAACTCGCGAAACGCATCCCGATGAGATTCCAATTATACTATATTCTATTGCACCATTAATCTTGCCGCCGACACAATCTAATAGAATTGGAGATATTTGTACCAAAGCACCTTATATAGCCAATTTACATATAGTACTTTGGGTGACACTTTCGAGTTCCCATCAGAGTGATAGCAAAATGATTAGGGAAGGTACTGAGGTCTTTTATGGAGTTGATAAAGTTATGGATACGATATTACAATTCTTGTACAGGACTGATGTTAAAATTGATGCCTGCGTTGACTATACTCGCCCGTCATTGGCTATTAACATTCAGGTACTAAGGGAAGCTTTTCTTGATGCAAAAAAGAGAGGCGTTAAACTGAGATATATTACTGAAATCACCAAAGACAATATTTCTTATTGCAAACAGTTAATGACGATGGTTGATGAGCTTCGTCATTTGGATGCAATTAAGGGGAATTTTTATATCAGTGACACAGGTTATCTTGCTCCGGCTACTTTCCATGAAGCAGGCAAATCAGCGGCTCAGGCTATCTATAGCAGTGTCAAAGAAATAATCGAGCATCAAAAGTACGTTTTTGAAACCTTATGGAGTAAAACTGTTTCTGAGGAGCAGAGGATAAGTGAAATAGAAGAAGGGATAGAACCTGAATTATTTTAATTAATCATAGACAATGAAAAAGCATGACAGGTTCTTATAGATATGACACAGTCCGTCACTAGAGAAGCCTTAATTTTGCTGCCTTATGATAAGGCTTTTGTAAGGATAGACAGACTCGGAATTGTTGATCCGTTGCTTAAAGCGTCTGAGAATGGAGCTACTGTAAAAATAATCTGTCCATTAACTGGAGAACTCAAAGACTCTGGAGAAAATATCTGAGAATGCACCGGATATCAAAATACTCGATAGCGACATCTCTCCATATGGCATGTACATAATCGATCGTGAGAGGTTCCTTAGAGCCGAGCTTAGGAAACCTGAGGCTGAGAATTTCATGGACGCAATTGGTTTAGTAGTATACTCCAATAGAAAAACTACTGTGGAATCCTTCGAATCAGTCTTCCAATTGCTTTGGAAGGAGCGCACATTAATCGAAGAATTAAAGAAAGCAGACCGAATGCAAAAGGAATTTATAGGCATAGCAGCCCATGAGCTAAAAACTCCAATTCAAGCTATCTTAGGTATGAGTAGTTTACTAAAATACTACCCGGAAAGAATAGAGGAAATAATAGAAGTAATAAGACGGAATGCTATTAGACTAAAAAGACTTTCTACTAATATACTAGATGTGACAAGAATTGAAAGTCAAACATTAAAACTAGAGAAGGAGCGATTTAACATCCGCGATCTGATACCTAATATTATAGAGGATTACAGGGAGAGAATTCAAAACACTGCTAGTAGCGGGGTAAAATTGATTTATGATAATATAAGCAACAACGATAATAATAGTTCCATTATCGTTGAAGCAGACAGGGAAAGGATAATCCAAATCATTTCTAATCTCTTGAGCAATTCCATCCAATTTACTAGTGAGGGCTGTATATCACTCGAAATAGCAACTAAAGTTGAGGGTAATGAAGTTATCGTTACTGTGAGAGACACTGGTATAGGTATCGATCCTGAAATCATGCCAAGGCTATT
>JARBAV010000295.1 GCA_029237515.1 Nitrososphaerales archaeon | reverse complement strand
TTTATCTATGCTTTCAAAAAGTAAGAGGAATCGATTTTGAAGGTTATGAAAGTAAGTGGACAAGTTGGTCGAATTTCCATAGCTATACTAATGTCCCTAAGGGTGTCTGTTGTTGTTTTGACTTGTTTGATTTTCGCACTCTTACAGTTACAATACGAACCAAACAATGCATCAGCACAATCTGTTATTGACCCAAATTTGGGTGTTGAGTCATTTGTGGAAGGGTTGAGTTCACCCACAAGCATGGCATTCTTGGATAGCGAAAATGTCCTAGTGTTGGAAAAAGATGGCCAAGTCAGACTCATTTCAAATGGAGAACTTGCACCTGAACCAGTATTACAAGTACCGGTTGACACGGAACGCGAACGTGGCCTACTTGGAATAGCAGTTATGAACGGCGGTGGTGGAACTAGTTCTAGTGCTGGTCAAAATGCTAGTGCCCAAACTGTTTTTCTGTACTACACCGAGTCAGGAGTCGGGGGTGAAATAAGAAACAGAGTTTACAAATACAATTGGAACGGTCAGACACTTGATAACCCAACTCTATTAGTAGATCTTCCCGCAATACCTGGTCCTAACCATAATGGCGGGAAGATTATGATAGGTCCTGACAATTACCTATACGGAATCATAGGAGATTTAAATCATGATGGCAAACTTCAGAATTTTCCTGATGGTCCCGATCCTGACGATACTGGCATAATTTTCAGAGTAAATCCTGATGATGGAACACCTGCACCAGATAATCCTTTATCCACGGATCCAAATAATCCGTTGAGTAAATACTATGCGTACGGAATAAGAAATAGTTTTGGACTTACATTTGATCCTGTCTCAAAAAATGTTTGGGATACTGAAAATGGCCCAGCATCAAATGATGAGATAAACTTGGTAAAACCAGGATTTAACAGTGGTTGGCAAACCGTTATGGGTCCAATTTCAGTTTCTGGAAACACAGAAAGTGACCTAGTTAGCTTTCCCGGATCTCACTATGCAGATCCAATCTTAACATGGTTGGACCCCGTTGCTGTAACTGACATAGAATTCTTGGAATCATCAAGTTTAGGAGAGAGCTATTCCAATAATGTATTTGTAGGAGATAACAATTACGGAAATCTCTACTATTTTACAGTAAGTCCCGATAGAAGTTCTCTTGCTCTTGATAACGTACCTGATTCATTTATAGATAATGAAGAGGAGCAATCTTCCGTAACCTTCGGTAATGGATTTGGAGCTATTACAGATTTAGAAACTGGACCAGATGGGTATCTCTATGTGCTGTCATACGATGATGGGATTATTTATAGAATAGTGCCTTCCTCAGTACTATCTTCATTGCCGACGGTAGGAACTGAGGAAACAACAGAAACGCCTTTACCTGCAGTAGATGAACAGGAACAGGATGAGGAAGAAGAGTCAGTAAGTGACGGCGATGAAAATGGTGATGATGAAAATAATTAGAATGATGTCGTTGTTAACTTGAATCACCTGTGGGAAAACTGTGATAGACATCTTTAAAAAACATCATCAGTTTCAGGAATTAGTAAGGTGCTCTAAGTGAAGTGAAACAGAGGCACAATTACCATCTGCGAATGTGTTGTATCTATTCAATCAAAAATAAATAAAATAGATCGACCGATTAGCATTCGAAGGCGTGGTTCTCCTGCAAGACTACTTTGATAGGCTATACTGTAGTCCTGTGGTTTTCCCATACTATCCTATGCCTATACTTCCATCCTTGTTAAAGGGATGGCCAACCTACTACATATGACAGCATACATCATTTCCGAAGTACGCACAAGCCTTAACTTATACGATCCTCCAGAACGACGTCGACCTACTTTTTCGGCTAACCGATCTTCTCTTATTATTACACATTACAAGTAAATAAACCTAATCGTTAAATAAATATTTAAATATCCAAATTTTTGTCACAATATATAATATACAGTATAAAATCGTGAGAATATTCTAACCGTCCATTTGAGTAATTTTCCAGTGTTCTAGATACATCAAGTAACAAATGGTCTAAAGCTTAATTCTAATGTAGTAATTAGCATTTATGCAAATAGAATTTTCTAGCTGTCAAACATGCGGTTTTGTTAATCAGACATCATAGCTATTTCGGTAAATCACTTATTCTAATACTTGTGTACCGATCTGCTCAACTGGCTAACACCGGTGAATTATCATACATCTACTTCCAAAGCCATTGTTTATCCGCATAATTTCCACTCTCATCTTCTCCAATTTTATAGACAACTAGCACATTATCCAAAATGGATAGTTTTCCTGTGGAATTTGTGTTATATGCTGAAGCCCCTAGATATCCCGTACCATTTCCCACTTCTATGAACGTATAATTTGCCGTTTCACTGCCATCCTTGGTCGTTAATATTCCTTTCCCTTGATCAAATGTCTGATTGTTACCTGTGGTGACACTGACAAATTCCCCTGTTTTATAGTATTCTATATTACCATTCATCGTTCCATTAGAAGTATAAGTGAATTGTGTTCTGTTTGGACCAATTTCTCTCTGAACTGTATCCGCTCCCTTTTCTACAAAAATTGGTTCTCCTAATGTTATGGTCTGAGCATGTGCGGAACTAAAAAGAATAGAAGTCGATCCTATTCCTCCAATTAGTAATAACATGACTGCAATTCTTGCTGTATTACTGATAGTGAATCTATTCTTATTCATCAATGATACCTAAAATCGTAATGAAGTATATAAGATGTTTGTTGTCTTTGTAAAATTTACCTCAAAAACACAAGAATGTAGTTAGGCTATAGACCTGTTAGTTACAGTGAAGGCAGTGAAACATGAATATAAAGATAAATTAACCTAGTATAATGATATGATGATATAATCATCGGCGTTCTAATATGAATAAAGCACAATCAATAAGCACATTCCAAGTGTCTAAGAATTTCCCTTTCCCGCAAAAAAGACAAAGACAAGATCACATTCTCAAGGAGATCTGTGATGCTTTTAATTCAGGTTATAAACGAATAATTCTTGAAGCACCAACTGGATTTGGAAAAAGCCCTCTGGCTGTTTCTTTCGCACTCACTTTGGGAACAAGCTATATATGTACTTCAACAAAGGATTTGCAAAGCCAGTATGCTAATGATTTTTCATACCTAAAGGTAGCCAAGGGCAAAAGTAACTTCCCTTGTTTGGTAAAGGAAGATTTCATAAGGGAGGGTAAATATAGATGTAAGATCTGCTTTTCACCCGCAGGACCACGTCAAAGTAAATCGCTGAAAGAAGTAGAAGATCTGGTTATTAGCGAGTGCAAACACACTACTGTCGAGTACGGGCCTTGCATGACTGATGAAGCTTTTAGAGATAATGGTTGCAAATACAGAACTTTTCAGAAGGATTATACTGTGATCAAAAAAGGCACAAAAAACGAATCAGTGTTCATTCCCCTAGTAAATATTAAGAATTATAGAAATAATTATTCGACATGGCTTCACCTAAAAAACTTTAACACAGGAGATTCTCCAGTTACAGATTGGCGAGCATGTCCATATTTCGATCAATTAAACATTGCTTTAAGTGCTAGCCATTCCATATTCAACTATTCTAGCTTTTTGGCACTACTTCCAAGCAAGAAAAATCTGCTTTCAAGAGAATTACTCGTACTAGATGAAGGACACCTATTAGAGACAGAACTTGTAAAGTTTAGAGGACTGACAATTTCAAAGAGGAGATGGAAGAGATATGTTTCTGATCTAAAAATCGTTGACTTCGGTTTTGATGATATCAAGAGATGGATTGATTTCTTGATAGAGCTTGAAACAAAGATGCTCAATCTTCTCGGTAATAGCTCAGTAGCCGAATCCATGGCCATTGAACGCAAAGTCAAGTATGGGTGGTCTACAAACAAGAAAAGGAAATCAAATGAGAATAATAATAGAATAGTATCTTCATCGAATTTATTTGAAAGTGATGAACAAATTTCTAGGCATTATGAAGATCTTTCTGTTCACGTAAATAATGTATTAACGGATGAAGTTGCTGCTGATGCCATTAGAGATACCGAAAGACTAACGCGCACAATAAACAATATCATATCAGATCCGGAAAATTGGATAGTGTCAGACGTAATAAAGGAGAACTATGAAGTGGTAAAAGTTGAATTTAAACCATTAGATATTTCAAAGTACTGTAAAGCTGTATTTGACAAGTGCTCAAGGACAATCATCATGAGTGCTACAATACTAAATTACAATACCTTTTGCAGAAATATTGGAATCTCCCCTGAAAATGATGAAGTAAAATTCATACAGGTTCCATCAGACTTTCCAGTAGAAAACAGACCTATATATCCTATGAATGTGGCGTATCTCAACTACAACAATCTGCAATTACAAGAAACCAAATCAGCTATTACAAGTGCAATTGATAATTTGATGACAATACACAATAAACATAAGGGAATAATTCACACTACCTCTTATGAGCAACTTAATTTTATCAAAGATAATATTTCCAAGTATAATGCTAGAAGACTCATTGTAACTGATCCAGAAATACAGAGAGAAGAAGTCGTCCAAGAACACTTTTATGCCAAAAAGCCAACGGTCCTTATTTCCCCGTCATTACACACTGGGCTAGACCTAAAAGAGGATCTATCGAGATTTCAAATAATAACCAAAGTCCCTTATCCTAATAAAAGTGATAGGTGGATAAACGCGAAAAGGAATAAAGTTCCTGAATGGTATTACTGGCAGACAGGTTTAAAACTTGTCCAGGCTTATGGTAGATCTGTTAGGTCTAAAGATGATTGGGCAAGGACATACATTTTAGATTCAGCATTTCAGTATTTTTTAAGAAAGAATAGAGATATCTTGCCCGGTTGGTTTCTCAATGCAATCAAAAATTATAATCTGTCATAATTTCACTTCAAAGCTGGAAATTCTTATGAAACATGTTCTAAAATCATCACCTAATTGCTAGTTATTTAGGAAGAAGAAGGATTGAACATTTGGACGATTCAATATACAAAGGACAAGATTGGATGATTTGATCAGAAGCTCATCCAATTCATTAATTCGGCATACTAAATATTTAATGCTAAAATAGCACTTGAACTATTGAGTAAATAGGATATGGCAGCGACAACAGCTACTACTGCTGCAGCAGCCTCTACTATAGGCAAAATTCCAAAGTGGAAAGTTATAGGTGATTGGTTTGATGTTTGTAAGTGCAGCATGCCATGTCCTTGTGAGTTTGCCCAAACACCAACATACGGCGAATGCGAGGGCATTTTGGCGTATAATATCAAAAAAGGCAATTATGGTGAAACATCCCTTGATGACTTGAATGTAATACTTGTGACAAGCTTCGAAGGTAATATCTGGGCAGGCGATGGCAAAACAAAAGTGGACCTTGCACTTTTTTTTGACGAGAAGGCAGATGAAAAGCAAAGAGAGGCACTGAACATGATTTTTAGTGGAAAGGCTGGTGGGTTTATGGCTGAATTTTCAAAGCTTGTTGGAGAGGTTCGGGGGATTGAATATGCTCCTATTAAGTTTGAGTTGGCAGATGATTTATCCTATTGGAGTGCAGAGATACCAGGAAAAGTTTTTGCAAAAGCTGAAGCATTGACTGGCCCTACGACTCCTCATGGTAAACGCGTTCAAACTATTAATCCCCCCGGCAGTGAGGTAGGGCCTGGAGGAGTTGCAACTTGGGGGATATCTCTTGCTGACGAAGCCGATAAAATAGGCTTCAAATGGAAAAGAAAAGGTAGATCAAGTAAACATATTCCATTTGAATGGAGCGGACCATGAAATCTACAACTAACAATAAAAGAAATTGAATACTCAACTTATTATCCAAATATTAGCATTATGAAAACTACTTCTCTATTAATAATTACTGTTGTAGTATCAATAGCGGTATTTGCTTGGTTTGTAACAATTTGGCAGTATGATACAATGATGTCTGCTATGATGACAGTTTACTATAATCCAGTAGCACTATCTTTATTTGTAGTAATTTGGACTGCGGGTATGGCAGCTATGATGTTCCCAGCTATAATACCAATGGTTCTTTTCTACAATAGACTCATTGATAGTAGTAGTAAAGGCAGCAAAGGTAATCTTCATTCTCATGATAGTAGTCAGATGTTATATCATGGACAGGGTAATACCAACAGCGATACGGGTAACAATAGTAATAAAAAGAATCACAATAGCATACCAGGTTCGGCAAATAAAGATCAAAATAAACGTAGAAAGATCCATAATCTAAGCTATGTGTTCAGGCTCAAGACTTACTATATGGTAATTTTCATACTTTCATATCTTGCAATCTGGGCCATAATTGGGATAGTTCTGCTTATTGGATGGTCTTATGCCCTAGACATATTATTAACGCAACTGGGAATAAATGATATTCTAAATTCACAGCAGCAACAGCAAATGGAGCAGTTATCGACAAATACTATATACGGAATCCTATTGATCATATCTGGGATCTATCAATTTAGCTCGCTAAAAGCTA
>JARBAV010000294.1 GCA_029237515.1 Nitrososphaerales archaeon | reverse complement strand
TGTTCTGAACTGTTCTGAACTGTTCTGAACTGTTCTGAACTGTTCTGAACTATCCCGATTGAACACCCCATTAGTCAAATATCGGGGGTTCATTGAAAATAGGCGGTTCATTTAAAACTCCGAATCTGATTGAGCATAAAATCTAATGAACTAATGAAAACTACGTAAACACGATCATTTCTTGTGTATGAAACCTGTATACGAATTGTGTACATAACAGTAAACAGCCACTACGAGCGTTATTCACTTGCAAGCGGAACAATTACATTGACAGCAGTAACTTCCTTGAAAACTGATTGTACGATGCTAGGCCGAATCTCCAGACCGCTAACAAGTTGGTTATACACATGAACAAGAGTAAACTAAATTTAATAAATAAGTCGGCAAGCACAAGTTTTAGGAAAGGGTGGAGATCCACGTATTTACAGTCGCGTACTATAAGTCAAGCTGACTTTCCCTGATTTTAACGGCTTTGCTTGTATAATTTTCAAGGGATGTCGCTCTTTCACACCTTTGAATAGCGCTTTTCCTCCACCTAAAATAATGGGATTGACGATCAGCCGTACTTCATCAACCAAGCCGTTATTCATCAGGCCGGATACAAGAGTGGCTCCCCCCCATGCCACAATATTCTTGCCCCGTTGCTTCTTCATTTTTCTGATTTCTTCCATATCCCGAATGATTCGTGTCGTCTTCCATGCAACCTTCTCAAGAGTCTTGGAGAGGACTACGTGAGGAATTTTGTCGGCGCGGCGTGCATAAGCATTTTCATTATTCGATCCTGTTGGATTGGCTAGTAGCGCCATCCAATAGCGTTCATAGTCAGGATACATTACCCGTCCAAGGATAAAAGTGTCTACCGAGTCTAGCATTTCATTAATTTCTGCCCAAGTCTCTGCATCTTCAGCCATCGCCCAATCAAGTTCTCCATCGGGTCCTTCGATAAAACCATCTACGGATACTTGCAATGATGCAATTATTTTTCTCATACTAGATATCCTCTTCAGAAAATTTTCCTTCGGACATCTCTGCTGTTCGCATATATGTAAAGTTCTGCCTCTCTCCCTTTCTTTAGTCTAAACTATTTACTTTGAGACGGTATTTCAGTTTGTGCTATTCCTCTTTGAGAAGTATAAATTCCGTGAAATACACTTATCACATTTGACTCATTATCTGATTTACCCGTTTGACCAAATGAGATACGCGAAGTCGTTTGAGGTGATTCGACAACAGAAGCCACATCAGATACCTTTTTTCTCACGTATGATTTATTCATAGAGGCAATATACTATGTATAGTATAAAAATTAGTAAGGGAAGAAAAGTATAGTTGATGGCCCCACAATGCTCAAAAGATCAACGACTGAGTTATCTTTTAGATTGCAATTATGGGATGCTAGCTAACTCCAGCACTTTAGGAAATGGTAGCAGATAAAGGATAAATTTATTTCGCACAAATTCTCGATAAAGATACTACCAGAATACGTATCGGATTTGCACAGTAATGAGTTGTGATAGTATTTTTGAAATTCCGTACAAGTCAAGAATTCCAAACATTCTTTGAAGCTGTCCAGCGGCTGTTCTATAGTGGATGGAAGAAATGAATCATTATGAGGTAACGAAAGTCGTGGGAAGAGGAAGACAGAGCACTTCCATTAGTCAGAATTTATTTTGACTAACTAATAATGTAATAATGTTATACATTAGTGCATACCACTCTCAACATTTAGCTTTAGTATTACGATAATGAACACGGAATCTTTCAGGATATATGTTTTCATTCATGCACGTGTCGCTAGCGCTTTTGTTTTGCGCTTTTGCAATCAGATCCATAAATCACTTATCGCCAGTCATCCATAATATATACATCGGGCCTGTTGTAGCCGACATCAATTCCATTTTGCATCACAACTCCTAACATATCAATACGAAACCCTTTTGACAGCATCTTTCCATATGCTTGCCGACGACTAGTGTTGGCACCGGCCACTAGACGGGACAGCCCTTGCTGTGATGCAAAAATCGTGCATGCATCAATTAATCTATCGAAGTTATTCGCAGAAAATAAAACATCATTATCTTGTGTTGGTGGTTGAACTGCAGCAAATTTGATATAGCAAATGTCACTGCCAGCCTCGGTTCCTTTGCCGCAGTGACATATCGCAAATCCTGCGATATCTCTACCATTATTACTAGTAATATTATTAGTAGAATCAGGATCCCAAATCAACACTATATCTCCAAGCTTTTGCTTTATGACAGACATGATTTCAACCCTCAAATCTAATCCATCGTAAATGGCAGTTGTTAATCTACGACAATCATTTACTAAATATTCATCACTTACGTTCTGCATTTTAGATACATCGGAGTACTTTGACCATTGTAGGCTCTCATTGTTAATGCTATTAGCACTATTCGGACTCATTGCCTTAGACATAACCGCTGTAAGAAAATGTGGCCAAAACCCATATTTCTGATATAAGGATACGTGCTTTGGGCTTTGCGCAAACGTGAAGAGACCGGAATGTTTTGTATTCCATTTAGAAAAAAGTTGCATTGTTGGTTCCATCAGAGATCTAGCGACACCCTTGTCCCAATAATCTGGATGCACAGTAAGTGGTCCAAAGAACCCAACACTACCCCAATTAGCCGTAAAGTTTGAGCCTACTAGCTTACGATTGTCATTACCATTACCCGTACCTCCACCATTATTATTAACGATCGTTGCTCCATAGGCGGAAGACGGGTCAGCATAATAGCGTGTTCTTACGTAGTCTGCATCCCCAGCGAAACTCATGGGATCCGGAAGTCCGAAGAAAGTACCAAAAGCCAACCTGAAGATACGATCTGCTTCCGCCAGATCATATTCTCTAAGCTGATGAATCATAATTTTCATGACAATAATATTTACTCCAGAGCGTTAGCCATAGGCATAGTTTACTTCTTCTCCCAACAACATTTTCTAATCATTATTTCATCACCTGGCATACCTTGAAATTTCCTTTGCCATCCCAATTACTTTGTCCAATTCCAACCCTATGAATGCAAAAACTATTTGTTCGAATCCTAGAGCCTTTATAGCCTTGATATCTTGGCCGATTTGATCTATTGTTCCAGATAATGGAAATCGGGATTGATTACCATTAGACCCATCGCTAGAGGGAGATGGATTTGTTACTGGTTGAGGAAATGTTAGTACAATATTTCTAAATTCTTTTGGATTTCTATTTATCCTGACCGCTTGTTCATTCAAAGAATCTATACTTTTCTCTAGAAAATCCATATGACCTGCGTGAGATGCCAACCATCCGTCACCATATCTGGCAATACGAGCAAACGCATTAGGAACATAGCCACCAAAATAAATTGGAATTGAAGGTTTCTGAACGGGTTTGGGTCCAATCTTTGAAGATGGTATGCTATAGAACTGGCCATGAAACTCTACAACATCATCTTGCCATATTTTCTTTAACGCTTGCACAAATTCATCTGCTCTTTTACCTCTATCTTTAAAAGGTATATTCGATGCT
>JARBAV010000293.1 GCA_029237515.1 Nitrososphaerales archaeon | reverse complement strand
ATTGATTCGGTTAAGATTTCCTCGTGGGATCCCGCTGTCAGCGGATACATAAGCTTTGAATTCGATATACTTCCAGGGAGGGAATATGAACATACGGGTATAGATGCCACTCCAAGGCCGTACATACGAGTTGAAGACGATGCAACGGGTACAACTAACATAACAAACTCAGAAATTGCGTATCTTGGATATGAGTGCGGTGGAGGATGTTCTGGAATCAGTTATTATGGAAATAGTGGAGATGAAAATAATAACAATGATGATGGCGATATTGTTGCTAGTCGACTGCAGCAAGGTACTAGTATTTTAAAAGGTAATCATATACATCATAATCGATTTGGATTTTATTCAGTAGGAATAGGTAATCTGATTCTAGAAGATAATCATGTTCATCATAATTTCATGTACGGATTTGATCCGCATACGGGAACTCATGATATGATAATTAGGAACAATACAGTACATGATCATGGGGCCATGGGTATAATTTGTTCTTTAAACTGTTATAATGTATTAATAGAAAACAATACTGTTTCCAATAGTGCTGGGTCTGGAATAATGTTTAGTAGGAATATGACCAATTCCATTGCGAGAAACAATTATGTTCATAACGAAGAACAGTGCATCTTTATATCACAATCACACAATAATAAGATTTATAATAATACAGTCAGTAATTGCGGAAATGGTATTTACTTAAAAAGTGAGTCCTCAAATAATTTAGTATTTGATAATACGATACGAAACGTAAATGGTTCGGCGATATTGCTAAATGATGGAGCCTCTGATAATTTAGTTCAAACAAACACAATTATCAATCCGTCTTCTGAAGAGGAAGCCATAAAGAATGAAGATGAGGAGAGCAACACGTTTGAAAATAACAATCTAATTCCGTCTTCTACACTTTCTTCAGAAGAGTAGATATACAAATTTTGATAGTTAGGGTTGAAATGGATATATGGCATTTGTTAAAACACCAGGATATTTCCTTAAGAATGCCTATAAGTGTTGTTCATTACATGGGTTCTCAGAACGCATGGCATACAATAAGCGTGAGAAATTAAAAACTATACATGATCTTCGATGCCTGCTTCTTGATTTAATAGATGAATCGATACTTTCAATTTTGACTTCATAATGAAAATGCTATCACGGAGTTCAAATAAATTCATGTCGTTGATTACACGATATCAAATAGCACATGAAACTTCACTAGTGACTGATACCTTGTTTTAAACTGATTGGGTAATTTATTATCTCTATTTTAGATAATTTAGACAGAGGAGCTGCATACTCGTAAACAATCCGATTACTACTTATCTTCCTGATTACACCTCTTATTTCAGTGACTTCTATTTGCTTTTTTATTCGTTGAAAGCGCCACATAGACTGGCCTATCACGATTTTGAATCTCGTGTTTCCAGATTGGAAATCCTCTTTTTCTAAAGTCCATTGTTCAGATTCTCGCATGTTATCGTCTATTTTCGGCTCTTGGTTTAGAAAATGCGCGACCATTTTTTCAGATTTGTCATCATATTCGATCAAGAATATCCTGCTATCACTACTAAACTCAAGGAGTATCTTGTCAGCCATGAAACTATCGTCACCAGAGTACTGAATTTCTATTTTAGGTTTCGTTTGGGTCTCTTCATTTTGGGTCATTAGTGATTAACTCTAGGACATCTAAAGAATGCATGGGCTATTAAAAAAGCTATTCAGGAAAGTCATTTAACGCACTTACAGAATTTATTACCAAATTCATCGCCTTTTATGTAGTTACGGTGAAGAACCAAGGAGCTCAAATATAATGCTGCTTAAATTAATATAATGCTGCCAAATTTTCTTTAATTCAACAAGTTTTTGTTGAGTGCGATGAAGTACTTGGGTCCATATAAATCACAAAGAAGGCTGCGATATCAATTAGATGGCGCTCTGCGCAACGTTCTCTTAAACGCAATTATCCTTATGATTGGCGGATATACTTAACTGGCAGTACTTCGAAAGGGCATTATGGTACAACATAAACAAACAGAAAATAATACTGAAATTTTACATAATTCGGATAGTGCACAGGCAAAGAGGAAGGCTCTAAAAGATTTAATCATTATTGGGGGAGTGATATTATTTTCATGGTATCTTACAGCGTATGTACTTTCACCGATAATACCTTCGTGGGCCATAACTTACATAAAAATTGCAGAGATTTTGATTATAGGTTACTTTTTTGTGGAAATAGTTAGTAATCTGGTATTCCGGCTGACTTCTGCCTACTTTGGAGATGCTGCACATTCTATCAAAATTTTTATAAGAATTGCTAGTGCTATCGTAATCGCTGCGATCATAATTTCATACCTGAGTAAGGACCCACTTGTTGCGGCTTCCATAACTACAATCACGGGGTTGGTGATAGGATTTGCCTCGCAATCGCTTATCGGAAATCTCATAGCTGGGTTATATTTAGCCAGCACGAGGCCGTTCAAGGTTGGAGACAATATAACGGTATTTGGAAACACTGGCCTCATATATGAAATAGGCCTGCTCTACAGCAGACTCTTGTCAGATTCAGGCGATATAATCATTGCATCCAATAATTCACTAGTGTCGGCAACTATCAAGATTAACAAGAAAGAAATCTGAATAGGATACTGTCAGCTACAACCGTGATAGGATCAGGGCGTTGAGAATATCTGAACCTAATTCTATTATCACTGCAAGAGCTGATGTCATGTCGTTACAGATTGTGGAGGCTCTCGTAATGTGGACTATCTATAGTAACTTGATTCTAGGCGATTAGATTACGTTCAGGAATTGTTTGTCATAGGAGATGCACAGATATTTTTTGAAATAACTGAGAGCATTAAGAAGTCAGATGACCTGTCTGGGCGATTTAAACTAAATTTATCAAGATTCATTTTTACATCATAGTGTCGAACGCCATCAAAAGTAGGAAAATATTTTAGTATTAAAAGGCTAATCCGCAACCACGGGCTGCAGGTGAGCTTTATAAGTGCAAGACCAGACATAACTAAAAACTATGATGGTAAAGAATGAATACGACAAGGACTACATATTCTAGGTTTTTTTATTTCCTAACAATTTAGAATATTGAAATCAATCTAAATCTTAATCAGTTCTTTGTTTGAAATATAGTCGTCGTGACGACTTTATCAATAAAACCCGGCTGTAGATTAGTTTTTGATTCGAACCGTTCCTGCTTGGCAGACGCTCGAATATACTAGATGGAACTTCGTTAGATAAGGAACTCGGTAATTAAGTTGGGTAACAATTCCATAGATGATGCTAGAAAGACTCAAATAGCATGGAATGAAGCCAAAAATTGGGGATGACTTCAAGCTCAATTCACACCTTTGATCTCGATGCTACAGAACCTCAAGCTGTTCGCAAAGGAGGTAACAGAACAATAATCAATGCCAGTAACTTCCCAATGCTTAAGGGAATGGCGGTGTATTTGTTACGTCTGGAAAGGGGTGGCATTCGTGAACCCCATTGGCATCCTAATGCTGCAGAATTGAGTTTTTGTGTCAGAGGGAGGGCGCTTGTGACAATATTTGGCCCCGATGCTTCCCTTGACACTTTTACTGTAGAACAAGGTGAGATAGTATTTGTGCCTCGTGGATATATTCACCATATTGAAAATATAGGAATGGAAGATGTAAAATTCGTCCTAGCATTCAACCACGAGACGCCAGAAGATTTGGGTATTAGCGGCTCTCTTGGCTCGATGCCCAGCCGGATCCTCGATGAAACGTTTAGCCCAGGTTCAAATATTTTCAGTCAGTTAAATAGAGGATCAGCCGAGGATATCTTGATTGGATCAAGAGATGTTAGACAGCTGTCGTTGGGGTCCACGGATGAGTCTAGTCGGAATATTCCAAATAGGCACAAATTTAATCTCGATGGAGTTCCACCTCAGATTCAGACCGCAGGTGGTACTGTGTCATTGGGTAATGCCAGTAATTTTCCCATCTTGAATGGACTTGCCTGCTATTCTCTGTTTCTTAGAGCTAAAGGGATAAGGGAACCCCATTGGCATCCTAACGCAGCCGAACTAGATTATGTGGTTGAAGGTAGAGCAAAAATGATAATTCTAAGCCCAGGCGGGACTGTTGATTCATTTGAAGTAGGAGCAGGAGAAATTGTGTTTATACCGCCCGGATACCTTCATTATATAGAAAACTATGATACAGAAAAAGTAACCCATTTTGTAGTATTCTTCGGCCACGAACGACCGGAAGACATAGGGATTTCAGGATCCCTGAGTGCGTATTCAAATGAGGTATTGGCCGCCATATTTAATACCGACCTAGTACTTTTTGATTCACTCGTTCGACATGATGAAGACGTTTTTATTATTTCGGGAGGTGCCTAAGAAATTTGTTCTGGGTTTCATCACTGGCTTTTGAAACAAATGATAATCCATGTCGACCTAGTCTAAGTTACCTCGCCCTTTGTTAGCTCAAGTGTGTGTGATACTGTTTGGTCTGATTACATTAGTTTTAAGTCTTTTCACAGGTGTGACAGAACGAAGGCAACATATGGAACGCCTATGATTCAGAAGTAGGTATTATCCAATAAATATGCTCTCCTGTTTTGGAAAATTAGCTAACTGAGAGCTCAATTTGATGAATGTAGTCGAGGTAACATTTGGTTCATACGTT
>JARBAV010000292.1 GCA_029237515.1 Nitrososphaerales archaeon | reverse complement strand
TCTAGCTTGGTATGATGCCAGCCTTGGGCGCTGGAGGCCGCCGGTTCAAATCCGGCCGATCCCATGGTTATTGAATATCTAATGGTAAAGACGGCTTCCTTTGAAATAGCCACAGCATGTTGCAGATATCCTAATAAGGTATAGCTGGTAAAGTGTGGCGTGAAATCGATTCTTATAGAGGAGTCAACATTTAAAAGATTATCTAGCATCCTTTCTGAAACTATGCATATGTCCAAGCGAGATCTTACGTATGACGATTTAGTCAATGAGCTCATAGATATTTACCAGGAACACAATTGGGGGGCCATTGGTGGCGCCGCAGGTGGAGGTTAGCTTTTTCCGTCCATTCGTGCTTCATACGGCTCATGATATGCATGACCTAGAGAACTAATGTAAAAAATACAATAGTGAAGAAAGGCAGCTAAGGCCAATATCGAGAATAATTAACGTAACTGCTTTAATATGAAGAATAACAACTGGAATTTTGGCAATGGTCAAAAAGGAGTTTATTATGATAGTTAACGATACTCAGATCCCAGTTATGGGCCATACCCATAGAAATGTCGCTGTAAAGTATCTCATGAAAAGGAGAAGATCCCTTTTAATGACGAAAGATCCCACAAAGGTTGAAAATTTGTACTCGAGTCTTCCCACCCAAATAATGGTTAAGAGTAAAAGGGTTAGTCATGCGTATGACATTAACTGGGAAAAGGTGGGTACTGAGAATTTTGAGGGCTCCCGGTTCCCATTTACGATTTCTGAACAGGTTCCTGCTCTGCCCTAATTTTTTACGTGTGAGTTGGGGACATTGAAAGCTCCAAAGAACAACAACTAATGGAGAACAGAATCATCTCAACGAGAATTCTCATTTTGTATGATCAAAGTTTCTTTCATCCCAATTAGCAAGCCAACAATGAAAAAAGGTCAGATTAGGACAATCATCTACTTCTCGTCTTACGCTATCCTTACCTGAACCATTCGAAAGAAGAAATTTAAGTTCTTCAAGTCTATTCGGATAATTCGATTTATTCTACTCTTAGTAAGCTGATAATGACGTCTGCTAGCCGATGATCTTGGAAGAATGCAAACAGAGCATAAACAGTTTTACTGAATGGAAAGGATCACCATAGGTTCTATAATAAACGCTTTCTTGATCAAGAGGAAGTCTACGATGGGTTCTCAAAATATATAGGCAGGTATTATCTATATGCTAGTTAAGAGGGATTTGAGTTTATCTGGAGGCTACTGGTGAATGTCAACTGATTTTAAATCAATGGTTGAAATCCTGCTTGAAAAAAAACCTGAAATCAGCGCAGAAGAAATTAGAAATCTTGTAGACGAAAAAAAGCGGAAGATCGGGGCGGGTTACCTGACTGATCAGGGGGCTCTATTTCTCGTCGCCGCTGACTTGGGGATTTCACTTGAACGAAATCAGTCCAGTCTCCAGAAACTAAAGGATCTATATGTGGGAGCTAGAGATATCAACGTCGTTGGAAGAGTAATGTCCATTTATCCCACGCGCACTTTCTTAAGAAAAGATAACAGTGAGGAATTGCGAAACAGAACCCTTACAATTCTTGATAGTGATGCCTCTATAAGACTTAAACTTTGGGAGAAGAGAGTGGATTTTCCAGAGGAATCAGGTTTACGTCCAGGTGACCTCATCAAGCTGACCAAGGGTTACGTTAAATCAGGTCTAGACGGAAGGCCAGTACTTAATGTGGGAGACTTGAGCACTTTGGAAGTAATTAAAGAGGATACTATGAATATACCACCTTTGGACCATTTTGCATGTGATATTTCGAAAATTTCTGCTCAGGCCGACAACGTCGTCGTTTTCGGAAAGATTTCATCTTCACCTAGAATAGTGGGATATAAGAACGTTAGAGGTCAGGATAGCAAGGCACTTCAGTTGAATGTCTCAAACGACGAAGGCACGAAGACAATGCGAACAATTATCTGGAATATAGACGAATCAAGGCTTCCCAAGATTTTGGCAGTGGGCTCAAGTATAAACCTCGTCGGTGTAAGAATCAAGCAAGGAAATGCACAGTACGGAAATTCTGAATTTGAAATACACGGAGATGAGGGGACTTTCATGGATATATCCAATTCTAGAGGAGAACCTGATGTACTTGCCCTAAAATTGATTTCTGTCGGAAAAGACTTGGGAACCGGCTACTTGGAATGCCTGGCTTTCCAAAAGGACGGGAAGATCACGACGCTTAGAATTGATTCTAAATTATTGAAAGCATCAATCAGTCCAGGTACGATAATCCAATGCATACCAAGCATGATTCTTGGCAATCAAATTACTCTGTCTAGGGATGATTCCTATGTCAGCGAGATTGAAGATGATTTATCATTCCCGTCCCTTGAATCGCTCGAAACCAAAATTGAAGGTATTACAATTTCTGACCGTCCGTATCTTATTGAAGGAATCGTACTTCAGACGCCCTCAATTAGTACAGTTACTACAAGAAACGGCGAGAATATTTCTCTGGCCGAGACAATGTTAGGTGATGATACTGCCGAAATAAGTATTATTGGATGGAGAGAACTATCTAATCTTGTAACCGATCTCAAGGTTGGCGAGAGAATAAAAATCATAGGAGTCATCACAAGTACCAACAGGGACGGCAGAGTGCAAATTTCATTGAAACCTTATTCTAGCATTCACAGAATAGGGTAATTGTGACTATGTCCTCAATTACTATAATGCACTAGTCATTCCAAAAACCTCGAGTAAGTACGTACTGTCTCTCAGCTTCGTATATGCTTCTGTACAATGTTGTCTCATCGAAACTATTGCGAAGAACTCTTGCAGCAGTGTCTGCCCCAATGCCATGACCTGATAATACCGTAATTGCCCTTATCCCGAAATTATTTATCAGAGAAGCAATCTTCCATGCACGATCAAACCTTCGACTGTCATCAGATGTGATTTTAGCTCCTTTTAGTTTTTTTACAATTATGTTAGGAAGGTCAAGATCCGAAACGTAAGTAGCGGTAATTAGGCGAGATCTGCATTTCTTACAGTGAATTTGATCAGGTACATCTTTCGTTTCGAATACTCTTTCCCACTCTCCACAGCGAATACAGATTAATCGATGCTTAGTCCTAAGGAGCCTATCTTTAACGAGCTCAATGATCCCGGTTTCTAAACTCAGGGGCGCAGCTGAAAATTTCTGATAGCGTTCCACAGTAGGCTTAGCTAGGTCGGTAAATTCTTCAACTTCGATCCATTGAAGCCTAATCAAGTCATCTGTATATCCTTGAAGAATCCTGTTCGTAGTAAGCACATCGAATTTTTCATGAACAAGTTCTCGAATTGCTTCAGTACTAACGGGGGTCTTCATATACCTATCATACAACAATCTGGCAATTTTTTTATCATATACTGACTCTTTTGATACAATACCGAATCTCCTTCCTACCGTCCATACCTTCCAGTTCATAACGTATGTACCAGTAAATGACGCGATCAGTATAGGTTCGCAGTCGACTAGCTCATTGAATATCCGCTCAATGTGAGCTTTACCTATTCTTGCCGAAGCAGATGTGAGCAATATCCTGTAGGTGTCCGATCTGCTTTCAATTACATATCCAAGCTGAGAAGAAAGCAGTGTAGAGAGAACAGATGCAAAGGTGTTGTTCACCTTTGTTCCAAACGGCATATGCAAGATTAACGCATTATCCTTTCGACTACTTTCAATCACGATCAACTTCGCGCTAGGTAGCTCTTTTAGCAAGACCAAACTTTTTTTGACCGTTTCCCTACTTAAGAATACGTCAGAATTAGCATAGTTCCTTCGGCTTTCAGCGACCCTGACAGCTGTTAAATAATCTACTGGGATAGTTTCACCTGCCCAATATGGCACATTCATAGTGACCCCCCTCAGAGGCTCAACATTAACAATTAATCGCTTTTCATCAATCGAGATAATTTTCCACTGCAGCCCTTTTAAAACAAATACATTTCCTCTTTCCCCATAATCTCCAACAAATTGTTGGTCCAGCATACCTATTTTTCTTTTACCAACAAAATCTATGACTTCGAATTTCTGAACGAAAGGAATCATTGAAAGGTTACTGAAATAATACTTGTATGATTTTAGTGTATATCTATATGAGTTTTCTGAGATGTCTATCCTTATTAACCCAATATCAGCTAGGATTTTGAGTGACATCATCAAATCAGATATCTGAAGGTTTCGAAATGGGTATGAATTTCTGATCAGTTGAAATGCTTCGCTTACGGTGATAGATGCTCTTGCTTGCAAAGAGATACCCACCAAATGGTGAGCCATTACGTCAAACGGCATTTGATGTATTTTTTGTTCTTCCATTTCCCCCTTCCTAGTTCGATATAATATGGCATGGGCTTCAAGTTCATCATCGTGGGAGCTAGTAACAATTAGTCCCTTTGCTGATCTGCGGTTGTTATGTCTACTTCGACCAATTCTTTGAACAAGTTTAGAGATCTGTCTTGGCGAGCCATAATGGATAACCAAATCAACTGAACCAATATCCAATCCTAACTCTAAAGATGATGTGCAAACTACCAGTCCAGCAATTCCTTCACGCAATCTCTTCTCTGTTTCTTCCCGACTATTCTTTGAAAGGGAACCGTGGTGAACATCGACCCCGAATCTGGCACGCGATTTTAGGATAGTTCCTATATATTCTGCTTCATCTCTAGTATTAGTAAAGACCAAGATTGATTTTTTTTGATTTATCATAGGATCAACATATTTGAGAATCAGCTGACATACATCATTTATGGACCCGTTCACATATATGATGTCTATATCATATTCTCTCATAGACCCGTCTATCAGCACAGCGATGTTTCTGCCCGAACCAGCTACAAATCTCCCCGCTTCACGCGGATCTGCCACACTAGCAGAAAGTCCTATTCTAGATGGCCTATCCTTAGTAACTTTTTCCAAGCGTTCTAGACTCACAGATAGATGCGATCCCCTTTTATTAGGGAGTAACTCGTGAACTTCATCGATAATTACCCATTGTACCGATGACAAATGACCGATGAGAATGCTATTAGTTAGAATGATACCTAGTGTCTCGGGAGTAGTTATTAGTATATCAGGGGGATCATTGGACATCTTTTTCTTTTTGGCAGCACTCGTATCGCCGTGTCTGATTTCTAGCCGCAAACCCTGATCGCTTGCGTACTTTTCAATTCTTCTAAAGACGTCATTGTTTAAAGACCGGAGTGGAGTAATATACAAAGCCTTAATCCCTGCCGACTTTTCGGAATTCAATTCCCTAATCATAGTTAATACCGGCAAGATCGCAGCCTCGGTTTTACCTGATCCGGTTGGCGCAATAAGTATCGAATCTATTCTTCTACAAATTACAGGAAGCGACTTGGTTTGAATAGTCGTAAGATTTGTGAAGCCTTGGTTCAGATAGAATTCTTTTGTCTTATTCTCTATTTCCAAACATTTACGACCCGACGTCAGAAGGCTTTCCTGAGTTTCTTGTTGAATGCTGTCGTGCGTCAGACTTTTCGTAGACTAGAACGCCAATTATACCCAGCACGAATAACCCAACAGCTATCCAGGCATAAGAGTCGAAATTTGATATCGCTTCTACAGTCATTCAATATCGAAATTTCAAAACTCCAATATAATCGTTGGTCAGGCTCGGGTAAAATGAGTCATTTTTCTTCAAGTTCGTTTTCTATATACAATGCAAAATCACGAGAGCTTATGATCCCAAGAGGCTTATTTGACTTATCACTATCCACAACCAAAAGATGTCTAACGTTATTCTGTTTCATTATATCTGCTGCTACTTCCACTGGAGAATAAGGATCAACTGTAACTATCGGAGTAGACATTATATCTTGGACAAGGATACTGTTGCAAGGAACATTTTCAATACACGAGCTTCTCACTAGGTCTCTTTGCGTGACAACTCCTACCGGAGTCTCACTTGAATCCAACACAATCAATACAGAGGCATTATCCTGGTCCATTCTCAAAGCAGCCTCCTGTCCTGTATTAGATTGAAGAATATATGACAATTTAGCTGTCATGAATTTTCCTATAGAATTTTTCATGTCCTATATTCTGGTTTCCATCCTATAAACGATCTACCTTGTCCCATTGTGCAGTTCAGCAGTATTACTGCTGTTCAAATCCAGGTGGGGGGGGCAAACGATATAATACCTAAACCTAAACTTTATCATTAATAATGTCAACCTCAACTGAAACAAAGCAACCTAATATGAAGAAGCCAAAGGCAGTTGTGCTACTGTCGGGGGGACTAGATAGCAACCTCTCCACTAGACTGGTTCTGAATCAGAAAATTGAAGTGGAGGCAGTTGCAATAAAAACTCCATTTTGTGATTTTGATTGCGGAAAGGGTTGCGGCCACAGGGTAAAGGAGGTTGCGGAGTCGCTTGGGATTAGATTAAAGACGGTTTATTTTGGAGATGAGTATCTTGCTATGCTCAAGAATCCGAAGCACGGTTTCGGATCGGGTATGAATCCATGCATCGATTGTAGGGCAATGATGTACAAGGCTGCGAAGGAGCATATGGATACTATTGGTGATTCTTACTTGGTGACTGGGAAAGTATTGTCCCAAAGCCCCATGAGCCAACAACGCAACGATATCAGAACAATTGAGGAATAAACCAATTTGTGGG